>JAYUJG010000158.1:0-6150 GCA_043765355.1 Acidobacteriaceae bacterium
ATTGTCTCGGCGCCCTCGGCGGTTAGCCCTCGTCTGTGCTTAAATCAAAAGCATGTTTGCCCGGAAGGTTCGCGTGGAATATCGGCACGAGGGGCAGCTACACCCTTGTCCGTTGAAATGGCTCGACAATTTCAGCATGCGTAACTTTACGAATGCTCCGGTTTTTGATGACACCCTGCCGGTGGCTGACGGGGCCCTGGAGATTGGAACGCACGTCCCACTCGACCAACTGCGGGAAGCGATGGAAGACTGGTTTCGGCGGAAAAGTTATTTGCCGAAGGATGCGAGTTTGGTGCTGACGGTGAGCTAGTTGCCGGAGTGGTGGCGGTTAGCGGGCTGCCGAAAGTGTGTTGCTTTCCTCGCGGCGGGCGGGACGCCCCCGGATAGCCGCCGGGACGGTGACGCTACCACGATCTTCTGCGATGTGCCGCTCTCCCCGCCGAGACGCCGAGGTCCCCGAGAAGTAGCTGGAAATTGTTGCGAGGTTAACTGAATCCAATTGCGAGAAAAAATTTTCTCGGCGCCCCCGGCGTCTCGGCGGTTAGCCCGATGCGCCGCTCTGGCTCGATACTCTTTCCATTTTTAGCAGGCGAGCCAGCAGGCGGACGATCATGCCATCGAAGCGGGTGCCGCTCTGCTTGCTCAGTTCCGCGATGGCTTGTTCGTCGGTCTTGGGCGGAGCGAACGGACGATCGCTGGTCATGTTCGCGAAGGCGTCCGCCACGGCGATGATCCGGCCATAGAGCGGTATATTCTCGCCCTTCAACCCGAAAGGATATCCGCTGCCGTCGAAAGCTTCGTGATGAGCTTCGATGGCTTGGGCGACGCGCTCGGTTTCCGGAAAGGCGCGCAAGACCTCGGCCCCGACCAGCGGATGCGTCTTGATGGCCGCATATTCCTCTTCCGTCAGCGCGCCCGGCTTGTTCAAAATTTGATCGGCGATAAATAATTTCCCCAAATCGTGGACTCGCCCGGCAAAGGTGACGTCTTCCACTTCGGGCGCGGCAAGACTGAGTCCGCGGGCAATGATTCCGGCGTAATGCCCACATTGCTCGCCGTGTCCGGAAACGTTGTGCTCCCGAAGTTCGGCAGCGCGTGACAAGGCTTCGACCGCCTCTTTCAGCGCCCTCTGATCCGCCTTCTTGTCCTTATCGTCGTCGCGTTCGCACAGCTTGCGGAGGGTGCTGACCAGTTCTTCGAGGTGCTCCGGCTCGTTATGCTCACGCTGGAGAAAGCCTTCGATGTAGCCCGAAACCAGCTGCCGCTGGACGGCGGAACCTTCGCCAAAGACGTCCGAGGTGGAAACCTGGTTGCCGCCCGCATGTTTGGCGACGTACATACCAGCATCGGCCACGCGAATCAGGTCTTCGAGAGAAAATCCATGGACCGGAAAACTGGCCACACCGAAACTGCCGGTGATGTGGTGCTCTTCCAGCATGGGATCGGTGGCCAGCCAGAGGCGCAATCTCTCGGCCAGGACCTGGGACTGCTCGATGCCGGTCTCGGGCATGAGGATAATGAATTCGTCTCCACCATAACGGGCCACCACATTGGACTGGCGGCACTTTTGTTCCAACAGGCGGCCCACGCGAGCCAGCACCAGATCGCCTTCCAAATGACCGAGCGAATCGTTGACTTGCTTGAATTTGTCCAAATCGATCAGCACCACGGAGAAGGGCCGACCGGACCGGGATGCGCGCTTCCATTCGGAGCTGAGCGCCTCCCAGAAAAAACGCCTGGTCTTAATACCGGTCAAGCCATCCGTGATCGACTGCTGCTGCAGCTTCTGGAAGACGAAAGAATTGTGCAACGCGGTTGCCAGCAGATCGGCGAGCGTATTGAGAATCAGAACATCCTGGGGCGCGAAGGCGTTCTCATCGCGGCTCTCGACGTTCAGAACGCCAAGCAGCGTTTCGCCGTAAGTGATCGGCAGGCAGAGGACTGCGCGCGATTCCGGCAAGACGCCGGCGAGCTGACCGGGGCCGGCATTCTGTAAGAGCGCGCTGACGCCAGTGCGGGCGACTTTTCCCAGAACACCACTGCCAACAGGGATGCGGCGGCCCAGCGTTTGCGAGGTGGACCCGGCCTCGGCTTTAATCTCGATATCCTTGGTGGCGTAGTCCATGATGCCGATGCCGATGTGATCGTAGTGAAAGTTCTTCTGGATCTCGCGCACAATGTCGGCCATCATCTGCTCGGCATCTTCGCTGGAGATCGCCATCTTTGAAATGTTGTTCAGGAAGGCGAGATGGCGGGCGCGACGCTGCTCCTCGGTAAAAAGGCGGGCATTCTCAACCGCAACTCCCAGTTGTCCGGCGGCGGTTTGCATGACCTCCAGGTCCCGGGCGACGAACTGTGCTTCGCGCTCCGTGCTGATCGCCGCCATCACTCCCGCAGGTTTGCCGCCGAGAAAAATCGGCACGCCGCAGAACGAGCGGGCTGGCTGGGGAGGTATGAAATCCAGTCCGAGCTTTGCCCGGGTCTGTTCGAGATCGGATTCAATCAGCAGCGCTTGTCCCGTGCGGATGATGTGCTCGGTCAATCCATTGCTGAGCGGGCGAGAACGCTTGGGAAGACTGACTCCCCCTTCGACCTCGAGCTCGAAATGAATCTCGTCTTCTTCCTGAAACGCGATGTAGAAATTTCCCGTGTCGAAGATCTGGCCGAGCTCGACCTGCACCGTGCGCAGCACCTCGTCCTGGTTCAGGTGAGAACTGATGGCTTGTCCGATCTCGGTGAGGAGCTCGTATTCCTTGGTTCGGCGCTGCGCCTCGTGCATGACGACATAGTTTTCCAGGGTGAGCGCGATCTGGAGCGCCAGCCCGATCAGCAAACGCAAGTTCGAGGAGCCGAACATCCGCCGCTCTTCATGGGGAAACAGCAGGACGCCGAAATTGTGCTCGCGTGTTTGCAGGCTCACGGCCATCAAGTCGGTGATTCCCTCGGCCAGCAGCGTTTGCTTGCAGACTTCGAACTTTCCGCTCGAAAGCGCGGGCAGAGGTTCTTCGAGTTCGGCGAGATTTCTGAAAGTGACAACGCCGCCGCGTCGGAAAGCGAGCTCCGAGATGTAGTCGCCGGACTGCGTCTTTTGCAGTTTTTCCAGAAAGCTCGCGGAAAAGCCCTTTTGCACCGAGGGCAGGGTACCGCGCCACTGCTGCCCAACGAAAAAGACGGCGCGGCGCGAAGGCAGCGGCGCTACCAGCCTGTCAACAAAAGTTTGCAGACTCGGCACCAGGTCGGAAGCGGTAAGCAAACGGCGCGGATCGACGCCCAAGGTGGAGAAGACCAGTGCATTTTCCTGCACGGCATTGCGCTCGTTTTCGAACAACACCATCACCATCGCAATGGCCAGCAGCATCTGCGGAATCGGCCCGAGGTACCCTCCCAGCGGACCGACAATATCGAGGAAAGGCTGATGCAGTTGCCCGGCATACATCAGCGCCGCCCACAGCGCCAGCGAAAACGCCAGTGTCCGGAAGGCGACCGAGTTCTTACGAAATGCGTAACGGTAAAATTGGAACGAGCAATAGAGCAACGCCGTCGCCAACCAGAATTCCAGGCGCAAATAGGGTGGCGGCCGAGAGCCGTGCTTGCCGAATACGCCGCTGACCAATTGCGCGGGCAAGCTTACATAGGCGAGCAGTGCGCCGGCCACCAGTAGCGCAACGTCATACCACTTTGCCTGAAAAGACTCCTTCATCAGCCGCGTCGAGACAAAGATGCAAACCACCATCGCCACCAGCAACAGCGAGCTCGAGAAAGACAAGAGGACAGAGCCACCGGAAAAATTCTCCGCCACCTTCAATCCGTAATGCACCGTGTAGGCGACCCAGGCCAGTTGCCAGGCGCGAAAGTAGGCGTGCCGGTTTTGTTCGTAGAGGTAAGTGAAGACAAGGAGGACGAGCAGGGCCACGACCCCGGGAATCAGAACCAGACCTGTGGCAATGCTATTCATCAAGTACTGTCCTCATCGCTTGGCACGCGTAATGGCGGCCTGGCTCAACGGTCGTTTGGGTGGCTGATGCGACACCTAATCCTGTCATAACAGACGGATCGAAACAACAGATGTCTTCCGGCAGGTTCCGCCCTGGGTACGGCGTTTTCAAGAGTATCTACGCATTGGATGCGACGACGCTAGGGCGATCTTCAGAGGAAGAGTTACCTTTGTACCCGCCGGTAACCATCGCGAACTCCCCTGTAGAGACGCGGCTTGCCGCGTCTTCGCAGTGCTTGGCTGGCGAGGGCAGACCCGGCTTGCCGCGTCTCTACGGGAAAGACTGCTGTCCCGTTATACTCAGAAATTATGCCTCGTGTTCGATTCGCGCCGTCTCCCACGGGTTTTCTGCACCTTGGCAGTGCCCGGACGTTTATTTTTAACTGGCTCTATGCTCGCCACAACGGCGGCACGGTGGTCCTGCGCCTCGACGACACCGACGTTGAGCGCAACACCGACGCTTCGGTTAATTCCATTTTCGAAGGCCTGCGCTGGCTTGACCTCGGGTGGGACGAAGAATACAAGCAATCCGAACGCCTCGCCCTGCACCGGCAGATTGCGGAAGCCATCTTTCAAAAAGGACTGGCATATCGTGACTTCACCCCCGCGCACGCCGGCGACACCGAAAAATCTGGCACCCATCAAACCTGGCTTTTCAACGAGGGGATGCGTGAACTAACGCGCGCGGAAAGCGACCGCCGAGCTGCCGCTGGAGAAACTTTCGCGCTGCGTTTTCGAGTGCCTCGCGGAACAGACGAGCAAGTGCGCTTCAACGATGCCGTGTATGGCGAGCAAGTGAAGGCCGCAGCCGACATTGAAGATTTCGCGCTCCTGCGCTCCGACGGGATGCCGACCTACCATCTCGCCTCGTGCGCCGACGACATCGATCTGCGCATCACCCACATTATCCGCGGCCAGGATCATCTTTCGAATACCTACAAGCACGCCCTGATTTTCGAAAGCGCCGGTGCCAAGCCGCCGCAGTTCGCGCACCTTCCACTGTTGGTTGCGCCCGATGGATCGAAGCTCTCCAAGCGCCGCCACGGGCCGGTCGTGAGTGTCACAACGTATCGCGACGCTGGATTTCTTCCCGAGGCCTTCATCAATTTCCTGTGTCTGCTCGGCTGGTCGCCGAAAGACAATCGCGAGAACATGACTCGGCAGGAACTCACCGACGCTTTCTCTCTCGAAGGCATCAACCGCGCCAACGCCGTGGTGAATTTTAAGGAGCCTGCCCCGACTCCGGACGAAACGTTCGATCCGAAAGCGCTCTGGCTGAACGCCGAACACATTCGCGCGCAATCCGTGGACGAACTGGCGGCGCGGCTGCTTCCGATCGTTCACGCCGCTGGATTCGCGGTCGCGCCAGAGAAAATGCTGGCCATCACGCCGCTCATCCGCGAGCGCATTAAACTGCTGCGCGATGTCTTGGCCGTTGCCGATTTTTTCTTCGTCGACGAGCTTGCGCCCTATGACCCGGCCGATCTCGTTCCCCAAAAGGGCGACGCTGCAATGGCCCTGGAAGTGTTAACGCGAGCTCAGGAAGTGTTATCAAAAACTGAATTCAAACACGGTCCGCTGGATCAGAACCTGCGCGCCGCAGCCCTGGAAATGGGCGTAAAAGCGGGACAGATGTTTCAGCCGATACGAGTCGCCGTCTGCGGGCGCAAGAACGCGCCGCCGCT
Organism: Acidobacteriaceae bacterium; assembly: GCA_043765355.1. Lineage (GTDB taxonomy): Bacteria > Acidobacteriota > Terriglobia > Terriglobales > Acidobacteriaceae > Acidiflorens. The sequence goes on from JAYUJG010000158.1 coordinate 5,680, forward strand.
GTTTGAGACGCTCGAAGTGTTGGGACGGGATACGACCCTCAAGCGGATCGAACAGGCAATTCGGAGGAGACCACATGCGTTCTCGGGCACAAAGGCCTTGGTAGACGCCCACGACGCGGCGGAGTCTTAGAGAATGCTTGGAATGACATTCCTAACGAACATGTTATTCCCTCGGTAGAGCTGAAGTTCAGAATAGAAAAAGTGATGGCTGCGGTCTCCGGCGCCAAGAGCTTCAAATACCTTTTGGTGACGGGTGTCCTTGCCAAGGCAGTCCAACCGAATGTGCATCCGCGGGCTATTCAGGTCGGGAGTTCGCTGCCCGGTGCATACGACGCGAGGAGTCTATGTCACAAAGTCATTGTTCCATTCGAAAAAACCAGGGGGAATCTCTTCGGAATGTCGGACGAGCCTTTCGTAAATAAACCATTGCGGCATCCGGAGCACGACAAATCTAACCCGCAATTGAGGAAC
>JAYUJG010000159.1:0-3203 GCA_043765355.1 Acidobacteriaceae bacterium
GGCCACATACCTGCGGCCTACCCAGGCTTCAATTACGGACTGCCCGAGGATGATCAGGATCGCCGAAATTGGAAAAATAATGAGCGCGCAAGCCCGATTGCCGGCAACAAAGATCTTGCGCAAATGATTCATGTCGCCCTTGGCGTCGGACTGGCTCGACATGGGCACGAAGATTTGCGCCATGCTGCTGACGACCTGGCTGGCATAGTCCACCAGCCTGCCTCCAATGGAGAACGTCGTGATTGCTGACGAGCTCAGGAACCTGCCGATGACCAGGACGTCCGTCTTGAAGCGAAGCTGGTACGCCATCTGAATGACGAACGTCACGCCGCTATAGTTGGACATTTCCTTGAAAACACTGCGATCCAGGTACTTTGGGGCCACCGGAATCGGCAGAATCCGCATGACCAGAATCGCGCGCAGGACCGAGACCAGCAGGGGGAAAAGAACCGTGATCAAGCCAACCGTCAGGAGTCCATAGCCGCGGCTCAATACAAGAACCGTCAGCGCGGCGCGCAGCAGAAGGCCGCCGACATTGGTGAAATTGAGAAGATAGAAGCGCTGCAATCCTTCCAGCATTCCCGCGAAAATGCCCAGCGGAAATCCCAGCGCCACCGACAATCCCACCATAAGGAAGAGCAGTCGCGCGGCGGGCAGAAGCTCCGGCTGGATATGGAACATCGATCCCACGAAGAAACTTAAAACTACTGTAATCAGCGCCGTGGCCAGACCAATGCAGGTGTAAGTCGCAAGAATCGTATTGAAGAATTTCGCTAATCCCTCTTTATCCTCTACGGCCGTAAACTTGGCCACATAACGGATGACCGAAGAGCGAATTCCGAGATCGAAAATTCCGTAATAACCGGTGACGGAAAAGATCAGGAACCAGATGCCATACGCCGCATCTCCCAGCCGGTGCAGGATAAATGGGGTGAGGAAAAATCCAAGAACAACGTTGATTCCGAGACTAAACCAACTGGACCCAACATTTCTAAGAATGTCGCGCTTACGCATGGGGCGAGCGCCTTCCCCTGCGGAGTTGCGTCCCGCGAATTCGCTGGCCCGTGGTGAAGAATTCGCGGGTCGACGAAACACCGGGAGCCCCTTCAGGGAAAAGGATGGACGGCTTTAGGAACGCTAACTCTCGAGCACAATCTTGCTCAATTCGCGGCACTACCGAACCTCCACCTGTTCTCGCAGCGTGACCGTCTTGGGTTCGCTGGCTGTGCTCAATTCGTACCCGAGATCGGTCATGATGTCGCCCCACGCGGCTTCGATCTTTGCCACGCAGGATGCCGGGAGCTTTTCCTTCCATCCACCGGCTTTCGCAACGCGCACGAAGGGAATGTCCTGGCGATGATTCTTGGTGGCCACCCACTGGGCGGATTCCCGTTTTTCCATTTCGCGCATTTTGTCCGCTGAGCTCTTGGCCACGGCGTTCTGGATGCGAGCCGGATCGGTGTCGATGCCGAGGAAAGCGGCGACGCGGGTGAGTTCGCGCACAGGATTTTCCATCATGTCTTCGTAGCGTATGAGCAAGAAGTCTTTCGTTTTGCCGCGCGTATAGAGCCAACTGGCAACGTTTTCTCCCCAAGTGCCCCAGCCCGCCGAATTCAGCCGCCCTTGAATGCAGTCATCCACGTAGCGTTCCAGCGGATAGCCGTCTTCAAAGTGACGGTATTTTCTCTGGAAGTCGTAGTACGAAAGCACAACATCCCGGGGATCGCGGACGATATAGATAACCTTGCGGCAGCGATAATCGAAGTATTCGTGAATTTTGATAAGACGCGGACGCGGAGTTCGCCGCATTGCGCGATTCGATTGCGACGACGTGTCTGGAATCAGGCGTTCGATGTTGAGGAACGAAACATCCTTGTCCGGATACACGAGATTCGCGATCAGAAAGCGCGTCCAGGTATTTCCCGAGCGCGGATACGAGACCAGGAACGTGTCATCGGGATAGATGGCGAAATCGCGCCCGACAACGTCCGTGCCCAAAAGCCTCTTGGCGATATATGTGAGCCCGTAGATCATCGCGAGGCTGGCTCCAGGATGGATTCCACCACTCTCGCATCGGCGGGAGTTTGTCCGGAAATCAGGTCGTATCCCAGATATTGCATCAGGCCGCCCCAAGCCCCTTCGATCTGAGCAATACAGGCGGAAGGAAGCGCCGTTTTCCCTTCTCCGGTTTTCGCGCTGCGAACGAAAAACTTATCTTTGCGCGTGTCCTTGGTGGACTCCCACTTGCCCGCTTCTTTTTGTTCCATTTTGCGCATGTTGTCGGCGGTGCTCTGCTCGACCGCGCGGCGAATTCTGTCTGGCTCGGGATCGAGGTGGAGGAACCGGGCGATCTTGGTCAACTCGACAGCCGTCTGCCGGATCATGTCTTCATACCGGAGCAACAGGAAATCCGGATTGGTCTGGCGGGCGGCGAGCCAGCTTCCAACATTCTCGCCCCACGAGCCATACGGACAGGTCTCACCCGTGACAAAACGAGGGACAAATTCCTCCATCGGATGGCCTTCCTGCAGGACCTTTCGCTTGATCTGGTAGTGGTACTGCGAAACCGCCACGTCCTTGGGATCGCGCACGATGTAGATCACGCGCTTATAAGTCTGATCGAATGGAAAATGGCTCTTGATCACGCGCGGCCGCGGCATATTCTTGAAAAATTTCCTCGACATCGAATCGACCGAAGGAATGACCTGATCCGCTTTGAGAAATGTAAGCGGCTCCTCCCCATGAATAAGACTGGCAACCAGGAAGCGTGTCCACGTGTTGCCGGATTTTGGGTACGACACAATAAACGTATCGTCGGGGTACACGCTCAAATTCCGCCCAGCAGCATCCTGACCGCGCAGGTGTTTCAGGGCGGCGCCAAATTTAGCCATCATGAAGCCGGTACTCCTATCATGAAAAAAGATTACTTCGTCACTCGTTGTCGAACCACAACTCTCGCAGACACCTACCGAGCGGGCTGTTGCGCAATTGCTGCCAAAACTTCTGCGCTTGCTGTCGCCGGGCTTGTGGCCAATTCATGAGTGTTGCGCAGATGACGCCTCGATTGTCCGGCTGCAGAGGGCAACATCCGGTCAATGTTCCTGAAAGTCACCTCCTGGTTTGGATTAACTAGTGCCGCCAGCAAGAACCGCGTCCATGTGCTCCCCGACTTCGGATACGAAACCCGAAACGTGTCGTCGGGG
>JAYUJG010000160.1:0-2525 GCA_043765355.1 Acidobacteriaceae bacterium
TAGATGGTCATGGTTTCGTCAAGAAAACCGGGGCTCACATAGAAATGCAGGATGCGCTTCCACTGGCGGGCAGTGTAGCCAGTCTCTTCGAGCAACTCGCGCTTGGCGGCGGTGAGGGCGGTTTCGCCGTCGTCGATTCGTCCGGCGGGCAGCTCCCACATCATCGACTGCGCGGCATGGCGATACTGGCGTTCCAGCAGGATAAGCGGCTCGGCTTTGCGCGACGATTTGGCGGGATCGTCAACCGCCAGCACAACAATCGACCCGGAATGCCGAATGACATCGCGGCGAGCCCGAATGCCGCCGGGTTCCTGCACTTCATCCGTCGTAACACTGAACACCGGACCCCGGTAGCTGACGCGAGAGCAGAGGACGACCGCAGTTTTTGATTTCGGTGCTGCCGATTTTGCTGCTGCGGATTCTGACCCTGATCCTGTCGATTTCGCCATGACACCAATATAAGGTATGCTGCGCGGTTGAGCCGGGAAGCGAGCGCTGAAAAACCAATGAGTGGAAAGGCAACTTCACCATCAGCACTAAAGCGGGGGAAGGCTGTCGCCGTCGTCGGAGCCGGGAGTCTCGCGACTTTCCTGGCCGTCGCTCTTCGGGAATCCGGCTACACCATTACCGAGATCATCGGCCGCGATGTCCCCCAGTCGCTCCGGGGCGCTCGCGCGCTGGCAAAGAAGGTCCGCGCGCGGGCGGTAACTCCGTCGATCGCCGCACTCGAAGCCGAGTTAGTGTGGTTCTGCGTTCCCGACCGTGAGATTCGTCGCGCTGCGCTTTTGCTCGCAAAACGCAGCGTTTCCAAAATAAAATTCGCCTTCCATTCCAGCGGAGCTCTACTCAGCCGCGAGCTCGCTCCTCTGCGCAAGGCTGGAGTTGCCGTTGGCTCGGTGCATCCGCTGATGACGTTTGTGGCGGGAGCGCATCCATCGCTAGCGGGCGTGCCGTTTGCCATCGAGGGCGATGCCGCGGCGGTGCGAGTCGCGCGCAAAATTGTCCGGGATCTAGGCGGCGAGAGTTTGTTGCTGCCCGCGTCGCGCAAACCCGCTTACCACGCGTGGGCTACGATGACTTCGCCGCTGCTGCTGGCGTTTCTAGTGACGCTCGAAGAAGTGGCCCGCGCCGCCGGACTTACGCGCGAAGACGCCCGGCGCATGAGCCTGCCCATCATCCGGCAGACGTTGCAGAATTATGAGCGCCTCGGATCTGCAAGGTCCTTTAGCGGCCCCCTGGTTCGCGGAGACGCTGACACCGTGGCGAAACATCTGACGACGTTAAAGAAGAATTCAGGAGCGCGCGAAGTTTACGTGGCACTCGCCCGCGCGGCTTTGCGTGGCTTGCCAGTGAAACATCGACTGAAGATCGCACGATTGTTGGATGACGAAACAGGCTGCGAAAAAACTTGAAAACCGCACGATGAGAAAGGTACGACTTCACACCTCGTGCAGAACTAAACATCCGGCAAGGACCGGGAAGGGCACGAGTTCACTCGTGCCATAAGGAGTTGAAAATGTGATCGCGCTTCAGCGCCCGCGGTGAGCTTCTTGCATCCACAACGATGTTCTCAGCAACAAAGCCCGCAAGAACACAAGCGACAACCGCCCGACTGGCAACCGTGCCGTCAGCGCCCTCTTCAGTGCTGCACCGTGCGCCGTGAGAACAGATGCCCAAGTTTTTCCTGTTTCGTCTTCAAATAATCTTCTGTATGTTCGGTGGCCGCGACTTCACAGGGCACGCGTTCGGTCACCTGAATTCCCGCACGCTCCAACGCCGACACTTTGTCGGGATTATTCGAAAGCAACCGCACCCGCTGAATGTCCAAGGCTTTCAATATTTCAACCGGCATAAAAAAATCGCGCTGATCCGCCTTGAATCCCAATCGTTCGTTGGCTTCCACCGTGTCAAGCCCGCTGTCCTGCAGCGCATAGGCTTGCAGCTTGGCCATCAGGCCAATGCCGCGCCCCTCCTGCTGTTCGTAAATGAGGACGCCCGCTCCCGCGTGCGCGATCATCGACAACGACATCTCGAGTTGCTGGCGGCAATCGCAGCGCAGCGAACCAAACACGTCGCCCGTCAGGCACTGCGAGTGAATCCGCACCAGCGGCGAACCGGAGTGGACTTCTCCCATCACCAAGGCCACGGCTTCTTCCGTCTTCGCGCCATCGCCCGACGCGAACGCGCGCGTCGCAAATCCGTGAATGAGAAAATGTCCCCAGCGCGTCGGGAAATCGGCGGAAGCTACCTGTTTTACCTTGGATGAACTCACGATTAAAGTATAGGCCACCACGGTTAGAGTTCTGGAGCGATGCTTTCTGCTTGAGGTCTTTTGATGTTGGAACGCGCCCAGCGATTCAATCGGTTTCAGGACGAAATCAAGCGCGTCTAGGCGAAATCACGCAACCGCTGGTAAAATCAAAAAACACGAACCCCACCGCAGTTTCTGGGGGCTGTAGCTCAGCTGGGAGAGCGCATCGTTCGCAACGATGAGGTCGCCGGTTCGATCCCGGCCAGCTCCACCA
>JAYUJG010000161.1:0-4315 GCA_043765355.1 Acidobacteriaceae bacterium
TTTCTGCTCCGATCAACGGGGCGGAGCCCCGTCACCACACAAACAGTGTTCTTGCACACAAGCAGTCTTCTTGCACACAAACAGTGTTCTTGCCACACAACGTGTTCTCAATGTTTCTGTGATTTTTCCAGGGGCTGGGTCCCGATAGCTGGGGGCTTGCCTGGCGCGACCATCTCGGTTGGAGCTTCTTCCAGGACTTTCCTGATGAACCCGGGGGGGACGGTGGCGGTAAGAATGGCGCGATCTCCGGCTTGTTCGACTTTGAGGCTGTCGAAGAACGTCTTTACATCGGCATCGGTGCCATGGGAGCCGACGCTGCCTTCAGCGGCGTGAAAGAGATTGAGGAAGGCAGTGGCTTTTTCGGTGATGGCGTGCGCGTCGTCTTCGTTGTCGGTGAAGGCTTCGGCGCGCAGGTGGAGGGCGCGAAGATAGCGACCGGAGATGACGGCCACGGCGGGCTTTGGAAACAGAAGGCTCCAGGCGCCGAGGCCGCCGAGGGAACTCATTTCGGCGGGCTTAACGCGCAGAATCGCAAAACACAGGCTCGCTAGGGGAACTTTTCTGTAGAACCGGCGCAGCAGCCACGGCCCGCCAAACGGCGAGGCCAGCTTTCTCGAGCGGTCGAGCACGCCGCGGATCACATCCGGATTCGGATGGTTCGACACCGCGACGCTGTCATAAGAAAGAATGACGACGCGAACGGTGCGGCCTTCGAGGGGGATATTGTAGATTTCAAAGCCGCGGTAATCGTCGACGGAAGACGACAGTTTTTTCAAGTAGGCGGTCAGCCGCGCCGAATCGATCTTGCCGACAAATACTTCCGAGAAGCGCGGTTCCGCAGCCGATCCCGCGCCGCCGTTGCCCAGGCTCTTGCCCCAACTCTGGGGATAGTGGATGGCAAAGGCGGCCTGGTCCAGATCGCGCTCGAACTGAAAGCCGGTTTCTTCGACAAACTTCTGGTACGCGGGATCGTGGGAAACCGGGGAGAGTTGCCCGGTGGCGTTGAAGGTGCGGATCCATTTCAGGTTGACGTAGAAAAAACCGTCCGCGCCCGGAAGCAAGCGGGCAGCCTCGGGCGGAGCATTCTTGCGGAGTTGTACGATCAGCGTGACCGCGGCCGCAATCAGCAAGACGGCCAGGGGGATAGGAAGGCGGCGTCGAAAGCGCATCGATTTCGGGGGATACTCGGCTCATCCGCTTTGAACAAGAAGGTGAGCGCGACAATCATAGCATCTGGCGCGGTGCTGACAAGCCTTCCGCGGATTCGGTGTACCCGTGGTTCAAGCCTTTCGTCCGCGCTGAATCAGACGGTCCCAGGACGGGCGACAGTCGCATTCCCGCCCCGGATCCAAGCCCGCACCGTCCGCATCGTAGCCAGGTAGTAGTGGAGGTTGTGCACCGTATTCAAAACCTGCGCCAGCAACTCATTCGACGCATAAAGGTGACGGAGATAAGCCCGCGAATACCGTCGGCAAACCCGGCAATCGCAGGCCGGATCGAGCGCCGACTCATCCTGCGCATACCGCGCCTGCTTGATCGACACCTTGCCTTCGGAAGTAAACAGCAATCCATGCCGCGCCGCGCGCGTAGGCAGCACGCAATCCATCATGTCCACGCCCGATTGCGCATAAAACGCAATCTCCTCCGGAGTCCCCACCCCCATCAAATACCGAGGCTGATTCGCAGGCAGATGCTCGAGCGTGGACAAAACAATATCGCGCGTATGCTCGCGAGGCTCGCCCACGCTAAGCCCGCCGATGGCGTATCCGGGAAACCCAATATCGAGAGTGCGCGCAGCCGATTCGCGCCGCAGTTCCGCATCCATCCCTCCCTGCACAATGCCAAACAAAGCCTGGATCGTGTGGTGACGGGGCTCCGCCCCGTAGCGGGGCACAGCCCCGCCACCACACGATCCGCCCCAAGGCACCTCGTTCTTATGCGCCTCAAAATAACTCTTGCACCGCGCCGCCCAGCGCAGCGTCAACTCCATCGAAGCCCGCGCCCGTTCCGCCGTCGCCGGATACTCCGTACACTCATCAAACGCCATGATGACGTCCGCCCCAAGCCCAATCTGAATCTCCATCGCCTTCTCCGGACTAAGAAAATGCGGAGACCCATCCAGATGCGAGCGAAACGCCACGCCCTCTTCGCTGACCTTGCGCAGATCGGTCAGACTAAAAACCTGAAACCCGCCGGAATCGGTCAGAATCGCCCGGTCCCAACTCATGAACCGATGCAAACCGCCCATCTTCCGGACAGTCTCGACTCCAGGCCGCAAATAAAGATGGTAGGTATTGCCGAGCAGAATCTCGACGCCAAGTTCCTCCAGCAAATCCTGCGAAATGCCCTTCACCGAGCCGAGCGTTCCGACCGGCATGAATACTGGCGTCTCGACTTCTCCATGCGGAGTGATGAGCTTGCCAGCGCGCGCCGCGCCACGAGTGGCTTCAATCTGAAGGTGGATAGACACCGAAGGATTCTAACGGAAGTGCAGAGGTCAGAGGTTAGATTGCAGAGGTTTGACCATCGACACGACCCTAAGAGGTCCTGCTGTTTGCGCAGTTGGTTATGGGCGTTCGCCCCCCTGAGGGCGGTCTTTTGGAATCAAAGACTTGGAGACTTTCTGGTGCCAAGTCTTTGAGATAAAGGGAGTTACCTGTAAAGTATTTTGTTTTGTTAGAGTTACCCTGCTCAACGGTGACGTCTGCGAGCGGATTGCCTCCGGGTACGCAACGCTTGCCGCGCGTTCTGCGAAACCCTGCTACTGATTGATCATGAACGTAGACATCTGTTCCAGAAACGTTCTCAGGTATTGTTCCACTTCGCTCGGAAGCGCCGCTTCTGTGAGGGCGTTGCCCATGAGCTGCATCCAGCGGTCACGCGCCGCCTGGTCGATGCGAAACGGAATGTGCCTGGCCCGCAAGCGCGGATGTCCGCGCTCCTCGATATATCGCTGCGGCCCTCCAAATCGATAAATCAGAAAGTCACGGAGCCGGCGCTCGGAACCTGCGCGATCCTCTTTCGGATACATCGGGCCAAGAATGTCGTCATCAAAAATCTGCCGATAGAAAGCAGACACCAGGCGCGTGAACCCTTCTTCTCCGATAAGAGGAAAAATCTGACTTTCATTCATAAAACACGAGGAGTTACGGACACCGCAAAGATTCTAAAGGATTCCAGAGGTCAGAGGTTAAATTGCGGAGGTAAATCGGGTCGGGCGCACCATCGCAAGTGTAATCGCTGATTACAACAGTTGAAGGCTACAAATAGTACCCAAAACCTTCAAAAATTGTCTTGAAAGAGCCGTCCTTCATGCCAACAACTTCGATCCAGTGATCCTCATAAGCGTCCCCTTCCAAAATGACTTCGATTTGGCCGTCCGCGTTGACATCGGCTAAATCGAGTGCGGACCAAGTCGTCACTGTGTTCTTATCTGCGTCAGTTTTTTGGAATGGCACCTTTCGAAGTACAGACACATGAGAATTCCCGTCGACGATCGCAATCACTTGGCACAGGGTCACGTCCGACCCCGCGATGTGATCGTAGTACGCTTCCGCCAGTGACCAATTCAACCCAATCGGCTGCCAAACAGTGAAATAGATTTGCCCCTTTGCCTCGGCAGGCAGACCGAGACCACGCAGTTCGCCTACAAGAGTGCCGCGCATTTCAGAAGACGGCTGTCCCTGCTGTTTGCAATTTCGTATTCCATCAACCCATCTGCAGTCGTAGTCCGCCGTGACTTTGACATTCGGGCGTTTCTTCGGCCGACGAATCTCGCAGCTGTCATCGGGGCCGTTTCCTTCTGGAGCGCCACAGTAGTGGGTCTTTACGAACGATTTCACCTTGCGGCACTGAGCACTAATGCAGGGCGGGCGGTGCGGGTCTTTTTCCGGCTGTCCGCCTTCCTGTGCGAATGCAGTGGATATCAACATCAGTACCGCCGAGGCAATGGCTGCCCTAGACCATCGAAAGAGCATCGGTTCCTCCGCGCATGTAGAAACTATGCCTCTAAAGCTGCCGACTGTCCACGTTACCTGCGCCACTTTACGTGGCGCCAATTAGACCAACGATCAACTTGCCAGCGAATCGTCCGATGGTTGTCACCTCTGCAATCCGACCTCTTATCCTCTGACCTTACCTCCCATACAAATTCTTAACCACCTCGCCGCCCTTCATCACAAACTTCACTCGCTCGAGCGTAGTGACATCCGCCAGCGGATCGCCATCCACCGCCACAATGTCCGCCCACTTCCCCGGCTCTTACCTCAACCCTCTGACTTTACCGGTTTGATGTGCCGCCGAATCCACTCCAGAA
>JAYUJG010000162.1:0-8862 GCA_043765355.1 Acidobacteriaceae bacterium
AGCGGCCGATCAGGGCGACACGACGACGCTGGATGCAACGTTGAGCGAGGCCGGAATGGCGGTAGCGGAGTTAGTCGGGCGCGAGGCCGAGTTACGGCCCGACGAAGCGCCGCAGGTCAACGTGGCCGAGGTTCTGTTTTGTTTTCTGGCTCGAATTGCTGGCGCACACTTTGGAATTGCGCCAACGCCAGCGATTGTCTCGAAAAATCCCGGCAGCGGTTGCCGCATGGCCCGTTCGGGGGATTGATTTTTCACCTCCTATAGGTGAAAAATCAATTAGCTAACCTCGGCTTCTTTCGAAGCCGGAGACTTGAGCTTGGGGTTTTGTCGCGCGCCATGGAGATTCCCTTCAGCAGTGGGGCTGCCCGCATTGCCGTAATGACCACGGATGAATCAATTACATTGGCGGCGCAGGAAACCCTTGCCTCCAACTTTCACATCACCCTGTTGGACGCGGGGGAGGGTCTGCTGGCGCTGCAGAGCGAGGTCACGCTGGAAGCAGTCCTCCTCGATCTGGATGCAGCCGACGGCGTGGTCGAGTCCATGATCGCTCTGGTTCAACAGTTACGCGCTCGGGACGAAGATTTGGTGCTGGTTGGGCTGATCCAGTCTCTGAATAAGAGTCTGCGACGTCGATTTCTAGGGGCGGGAATCTCACATTCGTTTGAGGCTCCAGTGAAATTCACCGAGGTTCACGAATACCTCCTGAGGGCACTGGATCAGCGGTGGCGTGAGATCGAGGGCCGAAAGATTCGCGAAGAAGCACTGAGCCGATACTCCTTTGGCGAAATCATTGGCGGCAGCGAAGCCATGCGCCTTGTCTATGACACGGTTGGCCGGGTTGCACCCGGCAATACGACGATCATGATCAGGGGAGAGAGTGGAACCGGGAAAGAGCTTGTGGCGCGAGCTCTTGTCGCGAACAGTGCGCGCAGCGGCGGCGCCTTCGTCAGCGTAAATTGCGCCGCGCTGCCTGAGGCTCTGATCGAATCCGAGTTGTTTGGGCACGAAAAGGGAGCGTTCACGGGTGCGCATCAGGCGCGTGCCGGGCAAATAGAAATGGCCCACGGCGGAACTCTGTTTCTTGACGAGATCGGGACGCTGAACCTGACGATGCAAAGTAAATTGCTCCGTGTTCTGGAACAGCACACGGTGCAGCGATTAGGAGGCAAGGTACCGAAGAAGATCGACTTCCGCCTGATCACAGCGACAAATGAAGATCTCGAACAGGCGGTCCGCGCCGGCCGCTTCCGCGAGGATCTCTATTACCGGATCAATGTGATCCCTATTTCTTTGCCGCCGTTGCGCGAGCGCGAGGGCGACATGGCACTACTGGCGGATCACTTCCTGCGTTTCTACTGCGCAGCCAACAGCCTGCCTGCAAAGACCATGGATACGGATGCTCTCGGCGTTTTGGAGGATCACAGCTGGCCCGGGAACGTGCGGGAATTGGAAAACCTAATGCAGCGGTTGGTATTAATGGTGCCGGGCGCGGTGATCTCGGTGAAACATCTTCCCCAAAGCATCCTCTATACGAGTTCGGCGAAGCAGGATTCGCTTCTGATCCCAGAAGAGGGAATCGCCTTCGACGATGAAATGGCGCGCATCGAAATGGCTTACCTGCAGGCGGCGCTACACCGGGTAGGCGGAAAGAAAGCGGCAGCGGCCAACCTATTGCGTGTGAACGGTCAAAGAATGAAGTATCTCTGCCGGAAATACGGGTTGCAGGGGTGACGTGTTGGTCACAAATTAACCTGTGGATGGTTAATTATTAACCCAAATGAGAATTCCGCCACTTCGACTGGAAACCCTCCCCGAATCGCTCTGCCTATGTTGCTGAAATGATTAGAGCGTGGGTACCGATTGCGGGACGGGAACGGCGACGACCAGTTTGGCAGCGGTCGTGCATTAGGAATGGCAGACAAGGTGGGATAAGCAGTAAGCCCGCAGTCGAGAGTTTAAGATTTAAAAATCCTGGTGGAGGAATTTCACAATGAGCTTCGAGAAAAAGTCCTTGATCAACAACATGACAGCAACCAAGAAAGCCATCATTGCCAGCGGCACGCCATTGTCCAACCCGTTCGTCAGCGGCGTTCAGGCAAGCAAGGTATCCGCGAGCAAAGTATCGGCCAGCAAAGTTTCGGCGAGCAAGGTGTCTGCGAGCAAGGTGTCTGCGAGCAAGGTCTCGGCCAGCAAAGTGTCCGCTAGCAAGGTCTCGGCGAGCAAAGTCTCTGCCAGCAAGTTGCTGAAATAGTTTTTAAAGTTGCTTCAAGAAGGCCTCTGGCCGTGCGGTGGGGGACTGCACGGCCGTTTGCCTTTTACCAGAGTTTTCGTCGCGCAAAATCACTAGCCGTCCGCCACACTCGGCCCGCGAAGCTTGTTCGAGCGGTGTAAATCTTGGCCGTCCCGGTCATCCCATCCATCAGTTCGCCTTTGATATTCGCCTCCTGGACCATTACTGCGTAGAAGCGGGGAGGAGCCAGCCCTTTATATTGTGATTGAGACTCGATCCCCGGCTCAATCTCAGAAGAGGCGGAGGAGATGGCACCGACTTGCCCGGAAATTGAACGGAAAGAAGAATCGGGGCGAAGACGAACAGGCTGTCCCAGGCTCACGTCGCGGATTTCCGATTCCCGGACGTACAAACGGGCACGCAATGAAGAGAGGTTGGCAATCTCGACTGCTTCGGCGCCCGCGTTCAGCCGCGAGCCGAGAAGGGACCCGGGATGCGGGCTCACGACCGTCCCGTTAATTGGACTGCGTAACTGCAGCTTACCGATTTCCTGCCCCAGTAGTCGACTTTGCTGGCGATCGCGCTCAAGTTCCTGCTCCGTGGCTCCCATGCCTGAGTAACGCATCTGAGCTTCGGTGTTGTGGAAGTCAGCCACTTCCAGATCCGATTGGACTCGCGCATGTTGCGACTCAAGATCGAGGTTGTGTAACTGGAGGACCGGGCTGTCCCGCTCAACGGCTTGTCCCTCGCGTACGAGCACCTCGACCACGATTCCCGGAACCTCGGCTCGAACAACGGCGCGCTCTGCGGGTTCAAGAATAAAACGCGCTTCTACCGTGTTCCGAAGAAACGGAACGCACAGCAGAACAACCAGGACCACACTGATCACCGCGAGACGAACAGGTGAAACCCTGCCACGCAGCGACTGTCGCTTCACCTCATAAACAGTTTGCATAGTTTTTCCCAGCTTGACAATTCTCGACTTGAAGATAAGGAAGGCGACGAGGACAGTTGGAAGAAACGCCCATTCCGGACTGAAGTGACGAAAAACGTTGCCCACAAGCCTGGCAACCGCATACAGCAGCAGATAGCTATAAAGGCCGGAGAGAATGGCGTAAGGTACGAAGAACCAGCGCAACCTTGAACGTACATGAGGAACCTGGACGGGAAGTCGAAGAATATACTTTTGCACCCAGCCCGTTAGCAAAGCAGTTGAACGTTCCTTAATTTCGTCGATCCCCAGCGTTTCTGACAGGATGTAATAACCGTCGAGCTTGATCAAGGGATTGAGATTCATGAGGACGACCGCAACTCCGGTGATCAATATGATCTTATAAGCCAGGTCGTGCATCGCTCCGCCGGCCGGTGTTCCCCACCACACGACTGTGGCCACCGCACAGATCAACATCTCCATCCAGATTCCAGCAAGCATGGTGATGACGCGTTGCAGACGATTGGCGTAAACCCACGACTCGGTCACATCTACGAAAAATGCTGGCGTAAGGTAAATAAGGTGAAAACCAGTCGCGTGCACGCCGCCGCCATAGTGCTTGCAGGTGACGGCATGCGCGGACTCATGAAAGAAAGCCATGATCAGAAATAAGACCCAAAATTCGACGAGGTCAGCCCCCGACTTGTCGGTGAACGTGTAGTACTCATAAGTATCGGTACCGATCTGGGCCCAATGCGTGATGAAGACAAATATGGTGAAGGCGAAGAAGACCAGAGTCAGGGCAGTAAACCAGGGTGTGTAGGCGAATCGCAAGTTGCGGTGGGCGGCCTCGACTAACTTATCGGCGTCCCAGTGAGCGATCGCAATGCGCGCCATATCTCCCGATCGGGCTTTCTTCTCTTTCTTGCGCCGCTCGCGCAGCTTCTGCATGAGCGCGATGTTCTTTTCCTGTGGGGTTTGGTACCAGAAATTGGCATCGTCCATCATTTCGGCGAAGTTCTTGACGCCGTCGGCCCCAAGTTGAATTCCAGTCTCAGCCAGGAACAAATCTTCAATCTCTTCATAAGATCGCAGACCATCGAATAGATGAACCAGTTTCCATTGCTCGGGGGTCAGACGGAACAGATCGGTCGATCCCGGGATATGCGAGAGGAACATCGGAACGCCCTCTTCGATATGCTCACGGCCCACCAGTCGGGGATCGATTCGGAAGATCCGCTTACTCTTTGTGACGGTCGTTATCTCCGGAAGAATGTCGAGAGCTTCTGCAAGATTCATGGCAGGTTCGGGACTCGGATGCTGGTAGTCATGCCGGGTCGAAGGTCCTTTGTGGAACCGAAAAGCTGGGCAAGAACTTCGATGGTGCCACTGGAGGGATCGATAACAGGGCTGATCTCGATGACCTTGGCATTGTATTTTGTACCCTCGATTTCAACCGAGGTGACTTCGAGGATTTGCCCCCGCTGGATTCTACCTGCGAAGTGCTCAGGCAAATTGAACTTCACTCGCAGTGGCGAGGTTTCCGTGACCCAGAACAAGCGGTCGCCCTTGACGACTTGTTGACCGGCCCGTATATACCGTCGCGCCACAATTCCAGGGAAAGGGGCGCGAATGCGGGTTTTCTCCAACTCTAGTTCCAGGGAATGTTCCGTCTGCTGCGCGTTCACCAGTACTTCCTCAGCGCGCTTGACGTCCCACTGATCGGACTCCGCTTTGTAATGGGCGTGATCGAATTGCTCTTTGGTGATGACTTGCGCTTCCCACATTTTGCGAGCGCGATCAGCGTCAGCGTCGAGCACTTTCGCTTCCGCTTCCCAGTTCTTGAGATCGTCTGCAGCACCGCGAGTACGTGCACGCGCAGCATCGAAGTCGGCCGTCAACTGGCGGTCGTCAAGCTTAGCGAGAAGTTGCCCTTCTTTGACCACGAGACCAGATTCGGCTTGAACGATGGCGACTACACCGTCGCGCTGCGCGGCCAGATCGACCTGGTGCTCGACGATAAGCGGGCCGGAGGCGACAAAGAAAGGCTGGCGATCATTCGCTAGGGTAGCAACCGTAGGAGTAGCGGCAGCGGGCACCGTCGATGCCACCCGACTCGCAGCCGACGCCTCGGCGGGCACGGACTTTGCGTCGCTGCAACTGATCTGCGCCGAGATCGCTCCCAGGGCTGCCAGAATTTCTGCCGCCATTTTAAAACCCATTATCTTCATCATCACGACTCACCATTACCACCCAAACCATGACCACAGCTTGGAATAAATCCATAGGAACGGGCTGCGGAAAAGTACATAGCCCACGGGACGCCATCCCACGGAAACCTTCCCACGCCCCTGCATGCCCGGACGTAGCCGACCGTCCGGATTCGCAACATCGAAGCGGGCGTAGAAAAAGCGCACGTCGCCGTCAGCCTGGCTCTTAGGACTGATGACGGCAATATTGCCGCGAAAGGTTTGCGTAGGGATGCCCTCAACTTTGACCGCCGCAGCGTCGCCACGATGAAGAAGCGATATTTCCGACTCATCAATGGCCACATCGACGCGAGCGAGAGTACTATCGGCAATCTCCGCAAACGTATCGCCAGCCGCAAGGCGCCTGCCCACGAGGTCTTCGACGTGGGGGGTCGTAATCCAACCATCCATCGACGCACGCAGATGGGTTCGCTCCAGCCGTTCCTGGGCGCGAGCCACTTCCGATGCCCAATAGCGCGCTTGCACACCTTGCACGCCCGATTGCGCGCCATCGTTGTTGGCGAGCGACCGATTCATCTCCATCGACGCAGTCTGATACTTGGCTTGCGCTGCGGTCAGGGCGGCTCGATAATCCCAGCCCTCAAGGTCGCCGAGTACCTGGCCACGCTCGACGTGTTGACCTTCGCGCACGAAGACTTTGCCGACCACACCGTCCACTTCAGGTTGGACCTGGAGCGAACGGGCGGAAGCTATAGTCGAAGCTCCATCCACCCGCATGGGGATGGGAAATACGGCCAGAAATAATATGACCGCAGCCACGGCCGCCACAAAAAGCGCGCGACGGCGCTTTTCGAGCGCGAGAAATTTCTGCTTCCGTTGGAGGATCGGTCCTAATAACCCGATGAACGGGACTTCTTTGTAAAGCGAGGCATTGCGAACGGCAACCGTCGCTTGCCCCGCCAAAATCCGGATCATCTCTAAATGAGTTTCGTTCAGGAAATCGGGGTCCGCGCTTTCCAGCAGCAGCAGGCCGAGTCGCCCCTCATCGTCGGCGAGAGGGAGGGCGTAGAAGCCGCGCATCCCCGTCTCGGCGAAATACTTCCTGAGCGGAGCCTTCATCGCCTCATCGGGCGCTTGAATTTCATCCTCGCGCTGAGTAATGGAGACGGCATCGTTGCCTTCAGACACAAATGGGATTACCTCTTCCAGTTGCCCGATTTCTCGGGCTCCGGGATTGATCTGTTCCATGCCGGAGATAGCTTTTAGCCGCAGCTTTCCGCGTTCGTCGAGTGCAATCGAAGCCCGGTCGTAGGGGATGACCGCGCTCGGAGTGTTCACCACCGCCTGCAGAACACGGTCAAGGTTAAGCGTCGACGTAATCTCACCGCTAACCTGCACGAGCGTTTGGAGAATCTGGACTTTCCGTTCCGCCTGCAGAAGGCCTGCATTATTCAGAGCGATGGCGGCGGTTTCCGAAATCGAGTTCAGCAGAAACAAGTCATCTTCGTCGAACGGTTTTCCATCAAGCTTGTTGATGCATTCGAGGATACCCACCAGTTTTTCGTGGGCGATCAATGCGCACACGATCACAGAAAAAGGCCCACCTTCAACGCGCGCGGGGTTGCGCTTGAGTAAACGTTCGTCCGCGGCGTCGTCTATGAGCAAGGGCTCCCCGGAATCGGACACATCGGCAAGGTATCCTTCCCCCGTCCGCTGCGATGAGTTGACGATTGCCGTCGGATCGTTCCCGGCCTGTTGCATGAGCAGCAATTCGTCCTGATCTTTAACGAACCAGAGATTCGCAGCCTGGACGTCGAGCACCTCGCGAACCTTCGAAGTGATCAGCGGCTGGAGTTCGTCCATTTCAAGCGTGGAACTGAATACTTTTTCCAGGTCGTAGAGCTGGGTCAGCCGGGAAATCGACTCGAACTGGGAATTGCGTTCTTCTTCGTACAGGATCCCGCTGACCAATCCCGGCCCCACGTATTCCACTAGATCCGTTAGTATTTGGACATCTTCTGAGGAGATGGCAGCTTCGAATGAGGCTACTTCTAAAGCACCAATTAGCGACCCGTCCGCAATGATGGGAACATAAGCCAGACTGACCAGCGTACGCCGTACGTGAAGATGGGCATACTCCTCGCGGGTCAAATCGCTACCCGAAAACAGAAGTGACTCCCATTGTTGAGAGGAAGCTTGTTGGGCCAGAGTTCCCAAGGCTCCGGATTCGGCGGAAACTATCGAGCTTTCGAGGCGAATCTCTCCGGCGATGGCTTTGGCGGCCCAGGTGGGCGTTCCATCGTCCGTGAGTGCCGTAGCCAGCAGATACACAACCGCCGTGCCACCAACGACCGAGCCGGCCGCTTCCTGGGCCAAGAGCATGGCCCGAGGCACGGATTCGCGTTCTCTGAGCATAGCGCTCAGTAGGCGGGCTGTTGTTTCGGCGGATTCAGGCTGTAGCATTCCGAGCTTCAAGAGCGCCACGTATGGGAACAGGCCGCGGAGAGGGGTGACGGCTGCAAATTTCGGATTACTCCGTTAACTTGAGGGCGCAACTTTAACAAACGGCTAGAGTGATGTCAATGAATTGTACCCTCATGGTACCTCATGGGGAGATTCCGATGACCGTGTTTCTGCTCGGGCGCCTGGCGGCGAGTACGTCAAAGTGACCCAATCCCGATCGTCTTATACAATCGCTGTGCTTGCTCCAAACGGCGAGCCAAGGAACGAGGTCACAGTAGGATGGAAATCACGGTTCGCAAGCTGGCGGACGTTCAGATAATCCAACTGAAGGGGGCGGTGCGGTTGGGCCAGGCGGTAGATACGTTTCGCCAAGCCATTGACGACGCCTTTGCTGCGGGAGACGTGAACCTGGTGATCTCTTGCGCTGACGTCCCGGTAATCGATTCGAGCGGGATCGGCGTTATGGTGAAATCGCTGACTACGGCCAAGAGTCGGGGTGGCGACGTGCGTCTAGTGAATCCTTCTAAATTCGTGATCCAGACCCTCCGACTGATCGGCGTGCTGAAGCTTTTTACGGTGTTCGAAGCCGAGGACTTGGCGGTCGAATCCTTTAACACCTAGTGCGCAGGCCGTTTTGTGTGGCGAGGAAAAATGGAACTCGCTTTCGCAAGTACGGCTTGAAGTAACTTCGGGAAGGCTTCGGTGATGATCAAGCTAAATACCGCGGCAAACCAAAATGGGACGAGTGGGGTTGCGAAGAGCAGGGCCGAGATCGATTTCGATGCGCGCAGCACCGGCTTTACGGTAGTGGATATTTTCAAACGGAAGAACGTGAACGAAATGTCAGACGTAGCAGATTTAACTGTCGCCGGGAGACGGAATTGAACCGCTTCGTCCGGTTAAGGACTTGGGATTCTTAGTCTTGCCATTGGCTATTCAACGTATAGGAAAATCAAAAGCCCGCGCCGGGCCGGTTGTAAAAGCAGTCCTCATTCTTGCCAAAGCGAGCGCAGGACGGAACTAAC
>JAYUJG010000163.1:0-2207 GCA_043765355.1 Acidobacteriaceae bacterium
CGCTTTTCTCAGGCGCGCCCAGCTTCCACGCAATCTGCCGCAGCATTCCCAGCCACATCGTGGTGTCGTCCGCATCCAGATTCATGCGCCGGATCATCCGCCGCAGATTCTCCTCCGTCGCCGCCGCCGCTCGCGGCTTCACGTACCCGCTGGTCTCAAGAATCTCAAAAAGACCCTGCGTCAGCCGCTCGATTTCCGCCGACTTCGCCGCGCCAGCCTTTTTACCTGCCGCAGTTTTCGTCGCTGCCGCCTTGCGCCCCCGCACCAGTTCGTACAGGCAAACCGCCACCGCCTGCCCCAGATTCATCGACCCGTGTTCTTCACGCGTCGGAGCCCGCATCACCCAATGGCAATGACTCAGCTGCTCATTCGACAGCCCGTATCGTTCCGAGCCAAACATCAGGGCAACGCACCCCGTCTTCAGTTGTCGCTTGATCGCGCGCGCGCCGTCATCCAGTCGCACCAGCCGATGTTGCAAATCCCGCTTTACCGCATCCGCCGTCGTGCCCACCACCAACTCGCAGTCTTCGAGAGCCGCAGCCAGGTCGTCGTACTTCTCCGCTTTCGCTAATAACTCCGACGCGCCCACCGCCGACCGCGCCTCCCGAAACGCCGCCTCGTACGGATTCACCACCCGCAGCCGCATCACCCCAAAATTGCTCATCGCGCGCGCCACCGCTCCGATATTCAGCGGATTCCGCGTCGCCACCAGCACCACTCTCAGGTTGTCCAGATTCAATTTGTCGAGATCGCTAGCCATAAGCTCCAAAGCCCGCTCCTAAACTAGCCATTCTACGGTGCGTTGCGCCCCGCCTCCCAACCCGAGCCACCTCTGCGACTTCCCGCCCCGTGGAGCATCAAATCATCAGTGTTAGGATAGAAGTCCCGGCCTAAGCGGACCTTGGAGTCCATCTTGGACGAACTGTTAACTCTGGAGGAGCAATGGCAAGCGACGCCATCACTGTAGTCACCGACGCCAATTTTGATTCCGATGTATTGAAGCACGACAAGCCAGTGCTCATCGATTTTTGGGCCGCCTGGTGTGGCCCCTGCCGCGCCATCGCGCCCATCGTCGAGGAACTGGCTGGCGAATATCAGGGCCGAGTCAAAGTCGGCAAAATGGACGTAGACAGCAACGGTGCCACCCCTATGCGCTACAAAGTCACCGGCATCCCCACTCTCCTTGTGTTCAAGAATGGCCAGGTAGTGGAACAACTGGTAGGCTACCGCTCCAAAGACGACATCTCGAAAGCGCTCGACCGCCACATCGGCTAAGCCGAGAACTGATCGCTTAGCCGACCATTTCCGACACAAGCGAAAGCCCGGCGGCAACCGGGATCTTCGCACCATAAAGGTCCAAGATTTTACCGAGAACTGAGAACTAACGACTGAGAACTCCACTCAGTACTTTCTCAACACCCCAATCACCCGCCCCTGAATCTCGACCGTCGCCGCCGGCACAATAATCGGCTTCATCGCCGCATTCGAAGGCTGCAACCGAATATTGTCTCCCTCGCGAAAGAACCGCTTCAAAGTAGCATCCGACGATTCCAGCAGTGCCACGACAATATCCCCGTTGTGCGCCGTCTTCGTCTTCTCGACGAGCACGTAGTCGCCATCGAGAATCGCCTCATCCTGCATGGATTCGCCGCGCACTTGGAGCACAAACACTTCCTTCGACCGCACAAAGTCCGCCAGCGAAATCGTCTCGTTACTCTGCACCGCCTCAATCGGACGCCCCGCCGCAATCCTGCCCACCAGCGGCAAAACCATGGCCGTATTCACCGCCATCGACTGCTTCAACTTTCCCCTAGGCGGCAGCAGATCGATCGAGCGGCTGCGGTTATAGTCTCGCGTGAGCAGCCTTTTTTTTTCCAGATTCGTAACGTGCTTATGCACCGTAGCCAGAGAACTCAGCCCCATCCCCACCTTGATCTCTTCAAACGAAGGGGAGTAGCCGTTCTCCGCCACAAAGCGCGAAATAAAATCATACAGTTCGCGTTGACGCCGAGTAATCGCCATGCGCGCAGCATAGGCGAATGCATGGCGAATGTCAATATCCAGGGAGACGAAGGACGAGGAATCGATAGAAACCACTGAGGGGCTGGCCCATCCGCGCTACCACGAAAAAAAGGCTGCCCCACCCGTCGTTCTTTGACGGGTGGGTTGGGGCGAAATCTCCTGATACCATCAGCATCGCAACCCAC
>JAYUJG010000164.1:0-9101 GCA_043765355.1 Acidobacteriaceae bacterium
CCCGTATTAGAGACGGTAGCCTCGACAGTCAGCGGGCTTGCCGTCGCGGCGTTGTCACCCAGGCACCGATTCAGTGCCGCGGCACTCACTTGATTCTTACTAAGTTCACTAGGGCCATACTTGAATGTCGTATAAGACACTCCGTAACCAAATGGAAATTGCGGACTATTTTGTTGATCGATGTAACGCGACACATATTTTGACTCCGTGTCCGACGGTCGGCGGGTGAGATCGGTATTGCCCGGCGGCCTCCCGGTACTCAGAGAGTTGTAATAAAGTGGTTCCTGTCCCACGCTGCGCGGCCAACTTACAACCAGTTTGCCGCTCGGGTTCGATTCCCCAAAGAGTGTCCGAACCAGGGCCGCGCCGGTTTCCGTGCCGGGAAACCAAGCGGCCAACACCGCAGGCACATGATCAAAAGCCCAGGGCACCGTCAACGGGCGCCCACTGAACAGAATCAGCACAACCGGCTTGCCCGTGCCGGCAACCGCTTCGAGCAAGCCCTGCTGTCGTTCCGGCAGGCCAAGACTCGAACGAGAACTCGCTTCGCCACTCATCTCCGGGGACTCGCCAAGTGTAAGAATTACCAGGTCCGCGCGCTTGGCGACCGCCACCGCCGCCGCATTTTCCTGGTCACTGCCGTCGAGAATGCCAGCGCCCTTGGAGCGCAGTACATTGCTCGCCCCGAAACGCTTGGCTAACTCGGCAGGGAACGACAAAGCGCCGCTCCCAGAGGGTACTAACTTACCTTCAGGGTCAGAAGGATTGTCAGCCAGCGGACCAATCACCGCTACGGTCTTAACTCCGCGAGATATGGGAAGAAGCGGCTTGCCGTCGCCCGCCGGGGCATTCCTAAGTAGCACGAAAGAGCGCTCCGCAATCGTTTGCGCTAACTTCAAACTAGGCGGAAGAAAGAAAGCTTTCTTAGCCCGCCCCTCGTCCGCATAGGGATGCTCGAAGAGTCCCAGCGCCAGCTTCACCCGCAAAACGTGCCGAACGCTTTCATCAAGGTTCGCTTCCGGCACCGCCCCCGACTGAACGAGTTCCGCCAGGTGATCGTGATACACGCTACTCGCCATATCCATATCGACGCCGGCCAGCAAGGCTTTGCGAGCGGCCGCGGAGCCATCGACGGCGATGCCATGTGGCACCAGTTCGCCAATCGAAGTCCAGTCGCTATCCACCATGCCCTTAAATCCCCACTCCTTCCGCAAAATTTGCGTAAGGGTAAAAGGATTCGCCGACGAAGGCACTCCATTGAGCGCGTTAAACGCGCTCATCAAAGTGGCCGCTCCCGCCTCGACCGCAGCGTGAAACGGAGGCAGATAAAATTCGCGCAGAGTGTGTTCAGAGATTTCGGTCGAGTTGTAATCCCGCCCGCCCTCCGCCGCGCCATACCCCACATAGTGCTTCGCGCACGCCGCCATCGAGTCCGGCGCGCTCAGATCCGTACCCTGGTATCCGCGGACATAAGCCGCCGCCATCGCGGAACCAAGATACGGATCTTCGCCTGCCCCCTCGGCAATGCGCCCCCACCGCGCGTCACGCGCGATATCCACCATCGGAGAAAATGTCCACCGAATGCCCGTAGCCGCTGCCTCCGACGCCGCCACCCGCGCCGCTTTCTCCACCAACCCCGGATCCCACGTGGAAGCCATCCCCAGCGGAATCGGAAACTCCGTTCGAAATCCGTGGATCACATCCAGCCCAAAAATCAGCGGAATATGCAGTCGCGATTTTTCCACCGCAATCCGCTGATATCGATTGATCAGCGGAGTCTCGATCACATTCAGCAACGCCCCAATCTGTCCGCGCGCGATCATGTCTTCATAGTCGCTGCGTCCAGTTCCCGGCCCTGTGGCCTGCCCCGCCGAGTATTGGACCAGTTGTCCTATTTTTTCTTCCAGAGTCATGCTCCGGAGCAGAGACTCGACGCGGCCATCAAGTCCTGGATCCGCAACGCCCGTTGCCGCCGCCGCAGAAGAAGCCCCCCCCGGCTGCCCCCAAGCCGTAGAATTTCCCGACGCCGCGCTCACAACCGCCAGCAATAGGGCGCACGCCCCGCGACTCCATGCCGCCGGTCGAAAACAAAATTTGCGTGAACCGGGAACTCCAGCCCGCCCCAGGGGGAACCGCATGAATCAGCACCTCGGATGAAAATGACGATATTGTAGGCAATTAAATCGTGTTAGTACGCAGCGTTGGCTTGTATGAAATACGCTTTTTCCGCCGATGTCAAGAGTGATGTCGCGAGCAATCGCAAAAACATCGCAAGAGCAAAGAAATAAGTTGCCCCATCTCTGCCCTTGCCGCCTCCATTTCAATGTGCGAGACTCCGCTGCGTGACCCAGAAGAAGCCAACCAAACCAACGAAACCGTCAGCGAGTCCAAAGACGACAAAGCCGGCCCCGGCCCACGCCGTCCGCAAGCCCATGAGCTTAAAAAATCTGGCCGAGCATCTGGATCTTTCTCCGGCCACCGTTTCGCTGGTCATCAATCGCTCGAGCGTGGCCGACTCCATCCCGCAAGATACCAAGGACCGCATTTTCGCCGCCGCCCGCAAATTCAAATATCGTCCCAACTTTTTCGCCCGCTCCCTCCGCACCCAGCGCAGCTTCACCATCGGCGTCCTCGTTCCCGAGGTCAGCGACGGATACTCCGCCTCTGTCATGAGCGGCGTCGAAGACTACCTTCTGCAAGAGGGGTACTTCTACTTCGTAGCCAGTCACCGCCACCGCGCCGACCTCATCGACGAATATCCCAGAGTGTTCCTGGAACGCGCCGTGGACGGACTGATCGCCGTCGACACCCCATGGCACCTCAACCTCTCGGTCCCCGTAGTCACCGTCTCCGGACACAACGACGTGAAAGGCGTGACCAACATTGCTCTCAACCACCTGCGCGCCGCCGAAGTAGCATTGAAGCACCTGTTACATTTGGGGCACCGCCAGATCGCTTTCATCAAAGGACAAGAATTCAGTTCCGACACCGCCGTGCGCTGGTCCAACATCGAGCGCGTAGCCCGCCAATTGGGGTTAAAAATAAATCCAGCGCTGGTGACGCAACTGGAAGGCGATTCCCCCTCGCCGCAACTGGGATACAAGGCCACCAAGTGGTTGCTATCCTCCGGAGAAGCCTTCACAGCTCTGTTCGCCTTCAACGACATCTCTGCCATGGGAGCGATTCGCGCTCTGCGCGAGTCTGGCCGCGCAGTGCCGGAAGATGTTTCCGTCATCGGATTCGACGACATCCAGAGCGCCGCCTACCAGAATCCCAGCCTCACCACGGTGCGCCAGCCCCTTCGTGAAATGGGACGAGCCGCGGCCGAAATCCTCCTCAAACGCATCAACCGTCCCGGTTCCGAGCTTCACGACCAACACATTGTGGAGCCGGAACTGGTCATCCGCGAAACCACCTGCCCCGCCTCCAGCGGACGCCGACCACCAAGCAAACAAAGGCACTAACCGCGCTATCGTTTTCCATACCCACCTGTGTATTTCCATAGAGTTGAGCCCCGCGGCCATGCTGTGATTAGCCCTTGACTGTGGAAATTCCAACGTGCTATAGGTTATCGGTTCATTTTTACTAAATCGCTTTATCAACGATTTAGTAAGCGATTCGCAACCCGAGAAATTCAGTGGCACATGATTCAGCGACGGATGGAAGCCTGGGTTGACTTCAAGCGTTGGATCCTAAGGAGATTTCATGAGGCGTCAAAGTTTCGCAGTCCGCGTCGCACTGTTGATCGTCAGCATCGTTGCATCGTCGGTGTTGGTCCAGGCGCAGTATGGCGCCAGCATCCAAGGAACCGTAAGCGACAAGAGCGGTGCCATTGTCAAAGGCGCGAAAGTCACCGTCACCAACCAGTCGACGGGAGTGGCCCAGGCCGTAGAAACCACCCAATCTGGCTTCTACCACGTACCTGCCCTCCTACCAGGACAATATACGGTGGACGTGGAGTCTGGCGGTTTCCGCAAGAGCCACAACGCCAATGTGCAAGTGGACGCAGAAACCGTGCGTGGTTTGGACGTTGCGCTTCAGCCTGGCGGGGTCCAAGAGACCGTGACCGTGACTAGCGAGGGCTCCGGAGTGCAGTCTGAAACGGCAAGTATTTCCGGCGGAATCAGTGCCAAGCAGATCGAAGAATTGCCTCAGTTTGGCCGCGATCCGTTTGAGTTGCTCAGGCTGGCTCCGGGGATATTTGGCGACGGTGCTCGCAATGGGTCTGGCCAAGCGCAATTGTTGCCCAACGGTGCGGGACCTGGCGGCTCCAACAATTCGCTCTATCAAGTAGAAAATCAAACCCAGGTGAGTGCCAATGGTCAGCGTGTTTCGGGTAACAATTTCCTGATCGACGGTGTGGATGTCAACAGCCTGACGTGGGGTGGCGCATCGGTTGTTACTCCTAACCAGGAGTCCGTTGCGGAAGTTGCGGTGATTTCGACGAGTTACTCGGCGGAAGATGGTCGGAACTCTGGTGCCCAGGTTAAGGTTGTTTCTAAGTCGGGCAGTAATGCATTTCATGGCAGCGGCTTCTTTAAGTATGGAGAACCGGGACTGAATGCGTTCAACACCTTCAATGGTTTTATTAACGGTTTCGAACGCGCACCAACAACGCGAGTAAGTAACAAGGGTCGCAACTACGGCGGTAGCGTTGGGGGACCCATCGTGAAAGGCAAGTTGTTTTTCTTTTTCTCCGCAGAGGGGGAACACGATAATCTGAGCGACGTAGGTGTCGGTTATGTCGAGACGCCAGAATTCCGAAACGCCCTACTGACTGCGCGGCCGGGAAGCGTAGCAGCTCAGGTCCTGTCTGCCTCCGGAGTCGCCCCGCAGATCAAACAGTACTTTGGCGGATCATGTGGCGACATCATCGGTTATGACCCTGTGAACAACCCTGGCATCTGCCAGGTAATTCCAGCGGGTGCGGGGACTCAGGGCGGACTTGACCTCGGTTCACCTGTGCCGATCACAGATCCGGCAGACCCGTATGTCCCGTTGAGCTTCTCTTCAAGCCAGATGGGAAACAGTTTCAACGGAAACGGCCTGGATGGTATCCCTGACGTAGTTCAGGCCCTGCTAGTTGACCCCTCGCACCACTACGGTACTCAATACAATGGGCGCGTCGACTACCAGCGCGGCAACCACCTTTTTGCCGTGAGCACTTACATCACCCGATCCGACAATCTCACAACCTCGAACAGCCAATTCCGGCCGATGGGTGCGATTCTAAATAAGCCCACGAATCCCGCAGGTACGCTGCTGTGGAACTGGACCATTTCTCCGACGCTTTTGAACGAAGCGAGGTTGAACTTCAGTCGATTTAGCTATGACGAAGTTAGTAGCAACAGTGTTGTAAACTTTGGCATACCAGAGGTTCAGGTAGAAGGAGTCTTCAACACTGGCCCGCGACTCGATTTTGGTGTGGCGCGCGGAAACAATACGCCCGGCGTGCTTTCCCAGAACACCTATGCATTCCGCGACACGCTCAGTAAAGTCATCGGAAGGCACGCGTTGAAATTTGGGTTTGAAGTCCGCAAGGAACAAAACAATAATAACGAGATAGGCCTCGCTCGACCGGTATATTCCAATGTCCGGCTATGGAATTTCTTCAATAGTGCGCCCATTTTTGAAGGCGTGGACGTGAACCCCCAGACTGGCTTGCCTGACCCGACCCAGCGCTATCTGCGGACCAGCGACTATGCCGTATTCGGTCAAACGGATTGGAAGGTGCGCCCGAACCTCACTCTCAACCTTGGCTTACGATGGGAATACTACACTCCGATTACCGAGAAACAAGGGCGACTCACACAGTTGGACCTCGGTCCGATCGGCAATCCCAGCCCGGTTATTCACGTCGTGAATCAGCTTTATCCGCCCGACAGGAACAACTTCGCCCCCCGGCTTGGCTTCGCCTGGTCGCCGGAAAAGTTCAACAACAAGCTGGTTTGGCGCGGCGGAGTCGGCGTTTTCTACAACCGCTTCGAAGGAGCCGCCTTCGGCCCGATGCGCGAGAACCCGCCCTTCCATGTCGCATTTGGCTTCTGCTGCGGGACTTCGAGCAAAGATTTCAGTACGCCATTCCTCGGCGGGATCATCCTCTACGAGTTGGGCACGACCCATTCACCGCTCAGTTTCCCCGTGAACCCTAAATTGGCTGTAGGGGTCGATCCAGCCACCAACTTCCCTCTGAGCTGCCAGTCACTGCCCGTCGGCTGTAATGTGCAGGTCTATTCCACTCCGCATAACATGCCCAATCCGTACACCTATGTGTTCTCACTGGAAAACGAATACCAGTTGGCAGCGAGGACAACTTTCACCCTCGGCTATTCCGGAAGCATTGGGCGTAAACAGCTTCGCATTTATGACCTGAACCAAGTACGGGATGACCTTCAGCTGCAACATTTAGTTAACCCGAATTTCTTCATTCAGCCCGATGTCAATTCAAACTTCAACTCTCTGAATGCCCGGTTCGCTAAGACATTTAACCGGGGCTTCCAGTTTGATGCGAAATATCGGTGGTCGAAGAGCATGGACCAGAGTTCCTTCGGAGCGCCCGACGCGGCGGCCAATGAAACATTCCCGCGCGATCTGCGGACCGAGTATGGCCCGTCGGACTATGACGTTGCCCATTATTTTGTGGCGTACGGTATTTGGGAGTTGCCCATTCTGCGCGGCCGCCATGACTTGCTTGGCAAGACGCTAGGTGGCTGGCAGGTCACTGGCATCTTTACCGCACACAGTGGTTTCCCGTGGACTCCGACCGGGGGTTGTAACAAGACGCCTGGCAACGAGTTCATCTGCCCATTCCGTCCGGTGACGTTCACCGGCGGTAACGGAACCGACACGTCCAACAGTACATTCCTGAGGCCCAATGGCGACTTCCCGGGCGGCGGCCTGAAGTACTTTACTCTGTGCAGTAATGGAGGTGGCGGCGCCCTCTGCCGGCCAGCCATCGGACGCAACTCCCTCCGCGGGCCACGCTATCAGAGCGTGGACATGACGCTCGGGAAAAACACCTCGATCCCGTTTCTCTTTCACGAACAGGCGAACCTGGAAATCCGCGCCAATTTCTTCAACGTCTTCAACAAGCAAAACTTGACGCCGTTTGGCTTCAACACACCCAGCACGACCATAGACGGGCAATACTTCGGGTCCGCAGAGCCGAGTAACGGCGGTCTCGCGGGGCGTGTGATCGAGTTCCAGACCAGGCTGAGTTTCTAGTTCCGAGTGCTGTAGGCGCACCCAAACTCCGGGTGCGCCTCTTTTCGTGTAGAGCGGACACTTCTGTCCGCTGCCTTTGATCTTGCCGTTGCGGGTGGTTGCCGCCCCACTGACCCCCCGATTCATCACAAACGCGCTGTGACGGCCGTCACAGACACGAGCGCCCGCCTGTGCAACACTGGAGCTGCAATAAGTCCAGCGCCAAGGTGCGCCGCAGATCCTACTCGCTCTCTGACAACACGAAGTTTGTGAGCTAAGCGAAAGGTAAATATCCCTTGACAAAAAAGGGGGGAGGGGGGTACACCCCCCTTAACGATTGACACGACCAGTTAGCAAAGTCGGAGTCGACCGG
This sequence comes from Acidobacteriaceae bacterium, assembly GCA_043765355.1. Classification (GTDB taxonomy): domain Bacteria; phylum Acidobacteriota; class Terriglobia; order Terriglobales; family Acidobacteriaceae; genus Acidiflorens. Next base: position 7,577 of record JAYUJG010000164.1, read on the forward strand.
AAGAAAGAGGAAATAAGAAAAATGACGAAACAGGAATTCTGAGTCAGCCGCGTTCCGTCTGGAAACCTGCCTTCTCCATCGCGTGCCCCATCTCTTTATTCTTCATGAAAGTATTCCAAACAAATCCCGAGCGCGCATTCTCCGCCATCAGCATTGTGATTCCCAAGTTGATCCCGAGCACATCCGGGTTGTACCAATTTTTTAGCGGATTGAAAGCGTCGACGAACCCATATCGTCCCCAGGCCTTTGGATAGCGTTCGCGAATCGTGCGCAGCACAGTCATGCAATCTTCCTGCAGAAAAGGCAGCGACCCGCCTGCCGCACACGGAACGACGCTCCCGTCCAATCGTCCCAGCCGAGGTGGCCCTCCCCAAGCCTGATAGCCCGCCGCCGAATCGGACGCGGTGATTCCCCAAAGATGCGCGCTGTAATCCGGGAATTCACCGCTCTCGGAAAGAGAAATACAAAACCGCTTGTGCGCCCCGGTCGCAGTCACCGAGTTCGTGAAATAGTTAGCATACGCATCGCGCTTGTGTCGAAAATCAAACCACGCTTGCGAATACTGATGAGTGAACAGCGGATCGTTTCCGGAAATATATTCAAACTCCTGAAACTTTACTTTCGGACGCGTCCACGCCTTCCATGTTTCGTCAGAAACCGAATGCGTCGGCGATCCCAGAGCCAGCAGATAGATCATCATCAGCTCGCAATAATGTTCCCAGCGCGAAGGCAAGAAGCCACTGCCCGGTTTCCATCCCATGGACAATGTTTTTCCGCCATCGAGCATCCAGGGCCAATCGACTCGCTCATAGATTGCAGTCGCAAGGTCCTGAATTTCGGCATCGTTAAAATGCTGGCGAGCGGTGAGCACACCGCACAGCAGAAGCGATGTGTCGATGGATGAAAGTTCGCAGTTCCAGGCGCGCTTCGCGGTTTCCATATCGATGAAGTGGTAGTAGAAGCCGTGTTCATGGGGCAAATGTTGTTTCGTAAAGCGAAGCGTCTGCCGGACGCGATCCAGAATCGCCGCCGATTTTCCATAACCGCGCGATTCGCCAATGCAGAGCCCGGTCAATCCAAAGCCAGTCGCCGCAATGCTAGCGATCCGCCGCCGCTCGCCGCCATTCAGCAACGCGCGATCTCTGACTTGGCCAGTAGCGGGATTGGCCTCGTTCCAAAAATAGTCAAACGCCGCGCGCTCAATGTCATCCAGGAGTTGATGGTCAGAACCGCGATAGAGAATTCGACTCGGCTCATCAAACGTCCTAGCCAACGCGAACGGCCAACCAGAGGCAGCCAGACCGGGCAACGCAAGCGCCGCCAACCCGGTCGTCCGAAGCATTTCGCGTCGCGAAACCGCCATGCGCTGCACCATATCCGGCTAGTTTATCAGTGGTTTGCGACCGCGTTCCAGACAGCCCCACGCAAACCTCAGACGGCCAGCGGCTGTGTAACGACAACCAAACGACTCTTTGATAACATGTAAATAAGTCCTGTGTTTTCAGCTGTGGCGGCGTAGCTCAGG
>JAYUJG010000165.1:0-5116 GCA_043765355.1 Acidobacteriaceae bacterium
GTGGGCAGATTCATGAATTCTATTTCGCCGTCTTGATGTCACCGGACATTTCCAGCTCCACATTTACTACGGGCTTCACTCTCAATAGGAAATTGCTTGGATCTTTGATGCCCCATTGCACAAACGGCACTTCAAATTTGGCGGTGGCGGTCCAATGATGGCCGGCGAGTTCGGCGTGAACCAGCGCGGTTAGGTTGTGATCTGCCCCGTGAATCGTAAAAACGCCGGATAGCTTCACGTCCGAGGCTCCGGACGGACCGACTTTACCGTCAATTTGTGCGGGATGGAAAACGACGACGGGAAACTTTTCTGTCTCTAAAATCTCCTTGTGCATGCGTTTGTCGCGAGCGCTGTTTCCGCTTTCGCCGCTCAGCGCCGAGACAGCAATCTCACCACCGGCCTTCCCGGTTTCAGGATCGAAATGAACGGTACCGTTTTTCAGCGCAAACGTGCCATGTACCGTGTGCAGGGTTGAGTCGACACTCCAGCGTACTGTGGATTGAGCGGGATCGAGTGTCATCAAAATTTCGGAGGTCGGCGTGGGCGTCGGCTGGGCTGAAAGTAGAGGCGAAACGGCGGCGAAAAACAGGGTCAGGCCGAGGGTTGCGAGGATTCGAACGGCTAAAAATCTCGACTCTGGGAGTTTCATCATTTTCTCCGCGACACCAACCCTCACGATTGCGGGTACCAATCGAGCAACCGCACCTCGATCCCCGTCCCATCCAGCGCTTTGGTGAACACCGTGAGATCGGAGCCGCGGTAGTGATACGGAATCACGACCTTTGGGTGGAATGCTTTCACGGCATCGGCCGCTTCGTCGGGAGGCATGGTGTACGGCAGATTCATGCAGACAAACGCGACATCGATGTTCTTCAACGCGCGCATTTCAGGAACGCCTTCGGTGTCGCCGGAAAAATAAAAGCGCTTACCGCCGTAGGTGAGCAGGTATCCGTTGCCGCGTCCTTTGTCGTGGAAGAGCTTGCCGGGCGCCGGACCGCGCTTCAGGTTGTAGGCGGGGATGGCCTCAATGGTCCAGCCCTGCCAGGTTTTCGTTTCACCGTTCGCAATGGGTTTGGCGCTGGCGATGGTGGCTACGACGGCGGGCGGTGCGAGGATGTCGGTTCCCGACTTGACGATGCCGGCGACGGAAGCCGGATCCATGTGATCGGGGTGAATGTCGGTAATTAGAATGAGGTCGGCTTTTGGGGAAGCCGCGAACTGCACCGGTTTGGCCGGATCGAGGTAGATGGTTTTTCCTCCCGCCTCGATCCGTGTGGTGGCATGGTTTAGTGGAGTGATGGTAACGTCGCCCGCCGCCGTTGAAAACGTCTGCGCAGCAGTCGCAGAGTAGGACAATGACGACAGAGCCAGGAAGACGCAGGGAAGAGCCAGAAGCAGTTTCATGTTGCCCTCGCGCTCATTGTAATCGTGGCGATGTTTTATTTCACTGGTGCTGGGTGGAGTCGGGCGTGAAGCCATGACACGACGCGCCGAGGGTTGGGCTGGCGGCTTGCAGGCCGCGAAATAAACTGACTTCCGCTGCGACCTCGCGAACCGGCTCGTCATCTAACCAAACCTCGAAGGTTAAGCCGGGGTCGGCTTGCCTGCAAGAGCCACGATTCGTCCAACCACCGCCACCAGTCTGGGAGGGCCGAATGCCTGCTGCACCCATTGGCGTGACTACGCCTCGTCAAGCCGTGCCCAGGCAACTGATGGAACGCATGTTCGACGCTCGACGGCGAAGCGATGCGCTCTTTGGTTTGGTGCGCTTCGATTCAATTTACGAACGGCCGATTCCCGAGCGCCACCGCATCATCTTCTATGTAGGACACCTTGAGGCGTTTGACTGGAACCTGCTGAACCATCGTGAGTCCGGGCTTGATTTGGGACTCAGGAGCATTCATCCCGAGTTCGACCGGTTGTTTGCTTTCGGTATCGATCCGGTCGGTGGCGGACTTCCAACCGATCCTCCGTCGGTGTGGCCCGCGCTGGAGTCGGTTCGCGATTACGTCCGCGGCATCCGAGCGGCGCTCGACCAAAAGCTGGCAGAAATCAATCTCGAATCGCGTCTTGAGCCACCTACGGAACCAGTCACGCAAGACGGATTTGCGCTGAGCACGCTACTCAACGTCGCCATGGAACACCGGTTGATGCACGTCGAGACGCTGGCCTACATGCTGCATCAATTGCCGCTCGCGATGAAAGTCGGGCAACCGGCTTCGCGGAGTCCGGCCCTCGCGCCAGTGGTGCACGAGGGAATTGCGATTCCGGCCGGGGCCGTGAAGCTGGGTCTGGCGCGCGGCGCTGAGAGCTTCGGCTGGGACAACGAATACGCGCTTCACACGGTTGAAGTTCCTGCGTTCGCAATCGATCGGTACAAGGTGACGAACCGTCAATATCTCGCCTTCCTGGCGGATGGAGGATACGACCAGCGCGAGCTGTGGACGGAGGAGGACTGGAATTGGAAAACGGAAAAAGCGATCGCCCACCCGTTGTTCTGGAAGATGGATGGCGATCGATGGCTCTACCGCGCCATGTTTGAAGAATTGCCACTGCCGCTGGACTGGCCTGTGTATGTGAGTCAAGCCGAGGCGTCTGCGTTTGCGCGGTGGGCAGGGAAGTCGCTTCCGACGGAAGCGGAGTGGCAGCGCGCAGCATATGGCAGCGCGGATAGCGCGCTTGAGGGGCAGGCCAGGGTGTATCCCTGGGGCAACGAAGCGCCCAGCGCCCGGTTTGGAAATTTTGATTTTTACAGTTGGGATCCAGCGCCAGTGAGCGCCTTCCCAGAAGGCAGTAGCGCTTTCGGCGTCGACGACATGCTGGGCAATGGATGGGAATGGACCTCCACTGTCTTCTGCGCGTTTCGGGGCTTCGAGCCCTTCCCGTTTTATCGTGGCTACTCGTCCGATTTTTTTGACGGCAAACACTTCGTCATGAAGGGTGGTTCGGCGCGCACGGCCGCGTGCATGCTACGCCCCACATTTCGCAACTGGTTCCAGGCGCATTACCAAAATGTCTACGCGGGCTTCCGCTGCGTAAGACGCTAACCTCGAAGAGGATTTAGACATGCTGGTTCAAGCAATTACTGCCAATGCCGCTTACAATTTCGCAGCCGACGTTCGCGCCGGGCTCTCCCGGCCGGGTCAGAAAGAGCTTCCGTCCAAATATCTGTACGACGACGTGGGATCGGCGTTGTTTGAAGTGATCAGCCATTTGCCCGAGTACGGACTCACGCGAGCCGACGAACGGCTGCTGCAGCGTCACGCCAACGAAATCGTGCAGCGATTAGGGTCTCCGGTGGCAGTGGCGGAACTGGGTAGCGGAAGCGGCAAGAAGACGCGCTGGATACTTGAGGCGCTCAGCCGCTCGCAGCGTACCTTCTACTATCCGGTGGAAATCTCGCGCTCGGCGTTAGCCATGTGTGAACGCGAACTCAGCGACATCGATTCCATCAGCATTGTTGGTTTTGAGCGCGAATATCTCGATGGAATGCTGGAGGTCGCGGCGCACCGGCAGCGCAATCAGCACCTGTTTGTGATGTTTCTGGGAAGCACCATTGGGAACTTCGATCGTCCGGCGGGAGTTAATTTCCTGACTGAAGTCCGGCGAATTCTGGAACCAGGCGATTCCCTTCTGCTGGGCACAGATTTGGAAAAGCCCAGCGCGCAATTGATTCCAGCGTATGACGACGAGTTGGGAGTGACCGCCGCGTTCAATCTGAACCTGCTGGCGCGGGTCAATCGTGAACTCGACGCCGACTTTGACCTGGGCCAGTTTCGTCATGTAGCCAGGATAAACCAGCAAGCACGCAGCGTAGAAATGCACTTGCAATCCACGCGACGGCAAACCGTGCGCATTGCAGCAGCGGAGTTAACTGTCGAATTTTCCGAAGGCGAGACCATCTGGACCGAAAGCAGTCACAAATACTCGCCGGAAGAAGTCTTTGCGATGGCGAGCACCGCCGGGTTCCGCTGTCAGGCGCAATGGATTGACGAGCAGTGGCCGTTTGCGGAGAATTTGCTGATCGCCGAATAAAATATCTCAACTAGGGGAGCAGCCCTAATACTCCAACGCCGTTTGTGGTCCCCACATACACTTTGCCGTTTGCAATCGTTGGGGTGATGAATTTGTTTCCATTGCCAAAGTGGTCGCGCCCATTGGCTGCCTGATTCGAGTTATATAACTCCACGCCGAGGTCGCTGGCATTGTAGGCGTGCAGCACGGCGGGCGACGTGTTTTCCGCCGCCCACACAATCAAATTGCTCGCCGAACTCCCGGAAATACTGGGTGTGGTTCCCGGGAAACCGAAGGTCGTGGCGGTTGCCGACGCAGGCGTGGGATTCAAAGTACCGCTGGTGTTGAACGTGAACGCTTTGATCGCATCGCCCACCGCTCCGTAATAAATGGTCTTGTTGGAAAATGCCGGCGAAGAGAACACCTGCCCACCCAATTCTCCCTTCACTTCCTGGTAGAGATTGTTGTTATTGCCGGGATTAAATTTCCCCATGTTGGCGCGATTGGCGAGATAGATGTTTGAGTCCTTCCCGGCGCCGACCACCAGGGTATGCACCACGCCGGCCGAGTCTTTGATGTTCGGCACTACCATCGCGCCGCCCGATCCCAGGTCCTCATCCGCATTTGACTCGCTCACCGTGTTGAACATGTTGAAGTAGTCGGCGACCGCCATGGTCCCGCCTTTGGTTGAGATCTTCATGATCGCGTTCCCGTAGTCCCCATTGATCGGGAACCCGTTAGCGTCGAGCTTGGTATCGAATGTCCCGTTCGCGTCGAGAAAATAAATGTTTCCATTCGAGTCCGCGGCGGGCCCAGCGCCCGCCGCCCAGATCGAACCCTCATTGCCATTCGGAGTTACATCGAGCACCGACTGTTGCGCCAGACTTGTTCCGTTGTAACTGATGATCCATCCAGTGTAAGGCCGGATGTCACAATGAGAAGCCCACGACGTATAGACAACATGGTCGATCAGCAAGAGCCCGGCGCGGTCCTTGTATTGTTTAGCATCGAAAACCACGAACCCACCCGAACTGTTGTCACCCGTGCCAGGGTATTTCGCCGCGATTTCGACCGGCCCGCCAAACTGCTCGGCTCCGGTTGT
>JAYUJG010000166.1:0-8017 GCA_043765355.1 Acidobacteriaceae bacterium
CCGAAATTCGGATACCAGGTGCCGCGCTCGCCGACGTACAGCAATCCGTTCCCCGCCTCCGACAGAACATCGCCGGCATAGCTAAAATGCAGTTTCACTTCCTCGCCGGCCGCGAGCGGTGCGGGAAACACCACCGCCACCAGGTCGTTCCCTTTTCGCTGCAGTTGGGTACCTTCGAGCGCCTGATTCTGGATGAAGTCCAGCGGCCGTCCATCCGCCTCGACCGCATCAACCTTCAAGTAACGCGACAACTCGAACAGCAGCGTCCTTTGCCCTCCGGCGCGAGTTCGAATTTTCAATGCAGTGGACCCTAGCAAGCGCGTCGGAGGCTGCACCGACGCGCGAATGCGAAAGTCGGTGATGGAGACGTCGCCCGCCGCTGGAGCCGTCGAATCCTTCACCAGGGCAGCGGGCGCAAACGAAGTCCAGATATCGAAGAACAGAATGCCGTCTTTCAAGCGCGGCTGTCCGGCCCACAGCGGCTCGGAGCCGTCCGCATCCCAGAACACTTCGAACGCGCCCAGTTTCTTGCCCAACAGATGGGCGTGCAGCAGGGACGAAAATTTCAGATCCGTGTCTATGCGATTGGAATCGGCATTGGAACTGGCCTTGGCATTGCCGCCCGGCACGGGGAGAAAACGACTGAAGTCGAGGAACAGGCGAAGGGCATCCGAGTTCGCCAGTACATGGCTTACGTCGTTCCATTCCTTGACGAACTCTTCGGCCTCCGACGCTGGCGCGGGCGAGACGGAGCGCTGCAAGATCGCGGCAGTGTCGTCGTTGAAGCGCAGATATCCCGAAGTAAACTGCTCTTCGAGAATCGCCATGCCGGTGAACAGCGCCAGTGATCCGCGCTCGACGCGATTCGGAGGACGCAGACGGATCTCGCCCTCGCCCTCGAAGAACGCGCCTGTAATCCGTCCGCAGATGTCTTCGGTAAAAGCGAGCGTGCCGTCGTCAAAGTCGATATGAAGATTGGGGCGGTCAATCAAGGCGTCGCGTACGTGGTAAACACGTCGCGGATCGAGCGCGACCGACCGGATGCGGGAATAGAGCGCATTCGTGGTTTGCGGGCACTGGGAGTTGGGGACGGTCGCTTGCGCCCTTGCCATCCCGGCTGCCAGGCAGGTTAGCAATCCGATCATCCACCGCGATTCTCGTGTCATGAATCCAGCTGAATTCGTGTCTTTCGCATGAAAACGATGGCTTCCGATTCCATTTTTCCGCCGGATTCTTTCCCGGTCGGTTGCAGCACCTTGGTCACCTTACGGCACCCTCGGTGCCATTGCTAGAATCACCGGAGTGCGAACACTCGTCATCATTCTAGTGCTTCTGGCGGCGCTTGCCGCGTCCGCCGACATCATCCATCTTAAGAATGGACGCACCATCTGGGCCGACCAGGTCCGCGAAAATAAAGACCACGTCGAGTATGACCTCGGCGAAAACACCTACGCGATCCCGAAATCCTCGGTCGAGCGGATTGACGCCGGGGGTGCCGCGCCGGTTCGCGGCGGTTCCGGAGTTGCCGCTAGCTCGCCCGATATCACTCTGCCGGCGCCTTCATTCAACCACGAAGGCGACATGGCCGCAAAAGTGATCCGCGACGGCAAAGTGGACGCCGACGCGCTCGCGAGTGTCGCGCAAGGTGGCGATTCCGAACTCGCCGCCACCGCCTACTTCCTCGCCGGTAAAAACGAATCCGATCACGGCAACTTTCCGTCGGCCAAGCGGTACTACGAATCGGCGCTCCGCTTTCAGCCTGACAATTCGACTCTGTTGATCTACTACGCCGCCACGCTGATGCGCACCGGCCACGCCGCCGAAGCTTTGCCGTACGCGCAACATGCGGCGAGCGGCGCTCCCGAATCAGCCGATGCAATCGCGATGCTGGGCTTCGTACAGTTTGCCAGCGATCATACGCCCGACGCGATTCGTTCGTGGAAGAAGTCCCTGACGATGCGGCCCGATGCCACGGTCAGTGAATACCTGGCTCGCGCGGAACGCGAATCGACGGCGGAATCCGAATTTTTGCAACGCGAAAGCAGTCATTTCAATCTTCACTTCGAGGGCAAAGACACGTCCGACACCTTCCGCCGCGATCTGCTCGCCACGCTCGATTCCGAGTATGACGATCTGGTGCGCGATCTCGGCTATTCGCCCCACAATACGATCCCGGTCACGCTCTACACCCAACAGGCGTTTTTCGACGTCACCCGCGCGCCTTCGTGGAGCGGCGCCATCAACGATGGCAAGCTGCGGATTCCCGTGAGCGGCGTCAATGGCGTTACCCCTGACCTGGCTCGCATTTTGAAACACGAACTGACACATTCCTTCGTCTCGCAGATGTCGAGTAATCGTTGCCCAACCTGGCTCAACGAAGGCATTGCTCAAATCGAGGAAGGCAAGTCGTCCGCGAGCTACGGACACCAGTTGGCGCAGATGTTTGCCGCCGGCAATGAGATCCCCTTCAATGTGCTCGAAGGGAGCTTCATGAGCTTCTCCAGCCCCGAGGCGACCGCTGCTTACGCCGAATCGCTGGCCGCCGCGGAGTACATCCGCGATGCCTATGGCATGAGTGAAATCGCGCGCATCCTGGAACGGCTGTCGCAAGGCAGTTCGACGGAAGCGGCGCTGCGTACGACCATGCATTCAGACTACCGGCAGCTGCGCGACGAGATGACGCGGCAGCTGAAAGATCGATACGGCGAGTAAATCGTGGGCGCCGACACTCGTGCCCGCGAGTGATGGGAACGTTTCGGACCTCACCCACAGAGGTACACAGGGGACCCAAGTATCTCTGAGCGTTTTCCGACAGCCCGCCCTCCTACCACTTCGGCCTCATTGCCCAGCCTCAGACTTTGTGTTAGTTTCGCCCCTCATGAGGGCGCTGCTTTCCAAACTCGGGTTCGGCCAGGCGGCGGAGGAAACCCCAGAAATCGTCCAGGGAGAGACCCCGGCGTTACAGGGCGCTGACATGGCGGTCGCCTACTTTTCCTCGCGAGCGGGAGGCGATCTGCACGATTTCCTGCGGGTCAGCCCCCACCGTTTTCTTTTTGGATTGCTCGACGTTGCCGGCAAACGAGAAACCAGTGGCCCCGTGCTGCAAGCGGCCCAGAGTTGTTTTCGCTCGGCCGCCGAGCAACTGTTTCAAGACCCTGAGCTCAACGAATCCGACGCGATGATCGAGCTGTCGCGCCGTCTGAATCTCGAGATCATGCGCGCTGCCGGAGGCGTTCGCAGTTGTCCGGCCTTCGCTGGTTGCTACAACGAGGAACTAGGCACCATCTGCTACGTCAATGCCGGACATACTCCCGGCCTGCTGCGCGATGAAACCGGCGTGGTCGAATTGCCCGCGACTGGGTTGCCGCTCGGGCTGTTCTCGCTTGCGCCCACCGACGCCCGCATTGTTGGCCTGGGGCGCAAGGGCTCACTCGCAGTCGTGTCCCGGGGAGTGGTTGAAGCTGAATCCAAGAAATTGGAATTTGGCCTGGATGGTGTAAAGAGGGTCATGCAGACCGGGCCTGCTTCCGCGAAAGATCTTTCCCAGAACATCCTGCGGCGCGTGCAGGACTTCATGAGCATGGCTCCCAAGCACAATGACGTGACCGCGCTTGCGCTCGTGCGGGCGGCGTAGGGTTCGCATCGGGGTATCGCTTTCGCAATCCCGCAAGTCCGCTCGAATCAATCGCCTCTTCAGGGGGCTGCCGGTTGCCCATCAAGTTTTTCACAGCCGGCCGTCCCGCTAAATTGGCCTCCGCGCCAATCCCGGCGTAAAATAAGACGACTCGATTTCCCAGGTTACCCATGTTTGCGAGAGCGCTTGCCAAGAGAATCTTCCTTATGAAAAGAATCCCCCTACAGTTGATGGTTGCTTGCGCACTGCTGCTCCCGGCCCTCTCTCCCGCCGATACCGTGGTGGAAGAGATCATCGCCCGGGTGAACAGCGAAATCATTACCCGCACCGAGTACGTTCGCAGCCGCGATCAGCTGAAGCAAGAAGTGCAGCAGCAGGATACCGCCAGCGCCGACCGCGCTTTCGCCGAAAAACAGCGCGACGTTTTGCGCGACTTGATTGACCAGCAACTCCTGCTGCAAAAGGGCAAGGACCTCGGCATCACCGGCGACACCGAACTCATCAAGCGCCTCGACGAAATGCGCAAACAGATGAACCTCGCCACCATGGAAGAGCTGGAAAAAGCGGCGGAATCCCAGGGGGCTTCGTATGAAGATTTCAAGCAGAACCTGCGCACTCAGATCATCACGCAGAAGGTGATTGGACAGGAAGTAGGCTCCCACCTTGCGATGAACAAAGAGGATGTCAAGAAGTTTTACGATCTGCACAAAGCGGAGATGGAACAGCCCGAACAGGTTCGGCTGAGTGAAATTCTGATCGCGCCCAAGCCCGTGGGCAAAGTCGCAGCGACTCCGGACGCCAAGCCCGAACCGCCAACGGAAGCTGAGACGGAAGCGGCGCTGGCTGCGGCCCAAACCAGGGCGCAGGATCTGCTCGAGCAATTTCACAAGGGCGCAAAGTTTGCGGATCTCGCGAAAAAGAACTCGGACGGACCGTCGGCCAAAGATGGCGGCGACCTTAGTTATTTCAAGCGTGGCACGCTGTCGAAAGAACTCGAAGACAAAGTTTTCGCGCTGAAGGCGGGCAACGTCACGGACGTCATTCGCACCAAACAGGGTTATGTAATCCTACGGACGAGCGAGCATCAGATGGCGGGGATTCCGACGTTGAAGGAAATGGAACCGCGCATTCAGGATGCCTTGTACATGCAGAAACTACAGCCGGCGCTGCGTGCCTTTCTGACCACCCTGCGCGAAGAAGCCTACATTGACTACAAACCCGGCTATATCGACACGGGCGCGAGCGCCAAGCAAACCAAGCCGATCGAAACCACGGTGAAAGAGACCAACGCGAAGAAACTGAAAATGAAGAAGAAGCTAGGCGTGTTTTAGGCTAAGCTTGGGCTGTGTTGGCGGCGCGGCTCCGGCTGGAATCTGCATCTGCGCGGTCCGGCACATTTCGCGGAGGCTCATGAAAGAGTTTTTCATCTCTGACTGTCCCCAGCAGGAAAACAAGATCATCACCTCGAGCTTCGTGGTGGCGTCGAAACAGGTCAAGGCCAAGAAAAATGGCGAGCCTTACCTGGCGCTGACTCTGGCGGATCGCACTGGCCAGCTCGAGGCCAAGATGTGGGACAACGTCGACGAATTCATCGCCGCCTTCGAGCAGGACGATTTTCTCAAGATCAAGGGACTCGTCAACAAATACAAAAATCGCTTTCAGCTCACCATTCACAAGCTGCGACGAATGGATGAAGCCGATATCGACTTCACCGACTACCTTCCGAAAACCACAAAAGACATCGGCGAACTTTGGAGAACGCTGACGGAGTATGTCGCCACCTTTCAGAATCCGCATCTGAAAGCGCTGGTCGAACTGTTCATGGCCGACTCGGAAATTGCCGAGCGCTATCGCAACGCTCCCGCGGCCAAGACTCTGCATCACGCTTTCATCGGCGGACTCCTCGACCACGTCGTCTCTCTGTTCCACTCCTGTGATCTGATGAGCCGCAATTATCCGCAGGTCAACCGCGATCTGCTGTTGACGGGAGCGTTCCTGCACGACATCGGTAAAATTCAGGAACTGAGCTACAACCGCGCGTTCTCCTACACCACGCGCGGCCAACTGCTCGGACACATGATCATCGAACTGGAGATGCTCCAGGCAAAGCTGGTCAAACTGCCTGACTTCCCCGCCGAACTAAAAACTCTGCTCGAGCACTTGATCATCAGCCATCACGGGCAGTACGACTTCGGATCGCCCAAGCTGCCGATGTTTCCCGAGGCGCTGATGCTGCACTATCTTGACGATCTGGATTCGAAGATGGAAGCGATGCGCGCCCACTTCGAGCGCGAGGCTGGACTCGAAGGGCCCTGGACCAGCTACAACGCGTCGCTCGGACGCCCGCTGCTCGACTCCCGCAAATTCATGCAAGGAGAAAAACCGGCGACCGCGCAGAGCACTTCGGAGGAATCGATCTCGCAACCGGAAACGTCGGCAGCGACCGCGGGAACAGACCTTCGCGAGAACCCGGCAGAGGCGGTCGACTTATTCACTGAACAAAAGGCGTAGTTGCCAAAGAGCATCCCCGAGCTCGAATCGTCCACGGATCGTCCCTTTTGCGTTTGCACACATCGTGTCGTTTCGATTACAGTTTGGCCGCAACAATTTTGATTTTGAAGGGGAGATTATATGCGTTCTCGCGCGCTGTATGTGTTGTCCTTTTGTCTGATGGTGACGCTGGTTGCGTGTTCCAGCAAACCAGCTGACACCGCCTCCAACACCGCCGGCGGGAACACGTCAGCGCCATCGAATTCGTCGGGTGGAAATGCGATGAGTTCCGCCGCCACGCCCGCGGCGGCCGCGCCCGTACCCGCAACTCCCGCCCCGGTGGTCGTGCCCGCGGGCACAACCCTCACGGTGAGGCTGGGAGAATCTTTAGGATCGAAGATCAGCACATCGGGTCAGTCGTTCACGGGCACGCTGGCTTCGGCTGTGGTCGTCGACGGCAACACCGTGATTGTTTCCGGCTCCGCTGTCCGCGGCACGGTAGTCGATGCGAAACCGCTGGGACGATTCAAAGGCGGCGCTTCACTGGAACTGAGATTGACGTCCATAACGGTGAATGGCGCATCGCTACCGATTAAGACGGTAACTGTCAGCCGGACGGAAAAAGGTAAGGGCAAACGAACGGCTGTGCTGGCGGGCGGCGGCACAGCGCTCGGAGCGATCATTGGCGGCCTGGCTGGCGGCGGAAAAGGCGCGGCGATTGGCGCGCTTGCCGGCGGCGGCGCGGGAGCGGGCGGAGCAGCCCTTACCGGCAACAAAGACATCCTGCTTCCGGCCGAATCGGCGCTCAGCTTCCGGCTTAGTTCATCGTTGGAAGTGAAGACGGCGAACTAGCAGGCTGCTGAAAAACTCGATCCTGCACGCGAAACGGGAAGGGCACGAGTTGACTCGTGCCGCTAAGTCATTGAAACGTTTGCGCGCTTCAGCGCCGGGGGGCCGCCTTCGACTGGGTGATACGACTTTTTCCGCAGCCTGCTAGTTCAGGCGTTGGTTGTTGATCGTTCGCCGTTGGTCGTTCTTAGTCCCGCGCTGGAGAGACCATCCGAACGACTAACGACCAACAACTAACGACCGTCCCCTCCCTATGGATTTCTCGCGCTTCACCACCCTCAGCTTTGACTGCTACGGCACTCTGATCGATTGGGAGGCGGGGATTCTTCCCGTCCTGCGAACGATACTTTCAAATCATGGTCAGAGTCTGCCCGACGAGAATATCCTCGCGCTCTTCGGAGAATTCGAGGCAGAGGCGGAAAGCGGCCCGTATCGACGCTACCGCGACGTGCTGCAATCCGTGGTGCAGGCATTCGCGGATCGCCTTCATTTCCACGTCAGCCCGGCTGAGAAGCACTCGCTGCACGAATCAGTCGGGGCATGGCCGCCTTTTGCGGATACGGTAGCGGCATTGCGCGCCCTTCAAACCCGATACAAACTCGCGATCGTCTCGAACATTGACGACGATCTGTTCGCGCAGACGCGGCCACATCTCGCGGTGGAATTCGATGGCGTGATCACTGCGGAGCAGGCGCAAAGTTACAAACCTTCCATCAATAATTTCAAGATGGCGTTAGGCGCTCTCGGTATTTCTCCGGATCGACTTCTTCACGCTGGGCAGAGTGTCTATCACGACGTTGTGCCGGCGCGTTCGCTCGGAATCTCGACGGTGTGGGTAAATCGCAGGTCGGCTCGTCCGGGAATCGGCGCGGTTCGAGCGTCCGTAGCTGCTGCCGGGAATAGGTGCCCAGACCTCGAGGTAGCCGACCTCGCGACGCTCGCCGCACAGGTTTGTTCCCGCGAGATCTAAAGTTCGGGTGGAAAGCCGGGCGAGACGCCCGTCCCTCCATCGTATGTGGACGCTAGTCGGCCCGCTAGTTCATC
>JAYUJG010000167.1:0-4696 GCA_043765355.1 Acidobacteriaceae bacterium
GTCCCCCGGGTTTTCCTTCGTGTTGCCCTGTGCCCCTTGTGGTTTAAAAAAAGGCCAGCAGAACCGAAACTTCCCGAATTTGATTTCTCTCGAATCACAAACTATTCAACACCGGCCCCACAACCTGCTCGTCAATCACCACGTCGAGCGCGGCCCCGTTCAACACATGCTCGATCGCCGCCGAAACGCCGCTTTGGGCATTTGACCGCGTCAGTGTCCAGCCGCGCGTCCGCAGCTCTTCCGACGCATTCCCCATGATAAAAGGATGGCCGGCAAACGCAAGCATCTCAATATCGTTGTAGTTGTCACCAACGGCCATAACCTGCTCGCTCGTGATCTGCCGATAGTTGGCCCAGCGTTCCAAAGCGTGTCCCTTGGAGCAGCCGGTGTTCAGCACATCGACGATCGAAAGATCGCGTCCCGGATATTCGGTCCGCAGCACCGTGATGGGCAGTTCCAAACTGTCGAGGGTCCGCAGCACCCGCTGCATCTGCGCCACGGGCCCGCAAAACATCGCCTGCACCGGGTCGGTCGTGAGGGCATCCTCAATCGGGACCACGAACTGGATGTACTGCATATTTTTTTGGAGCCAGTGCTTAATACTGCCTTCCAACTCGTCCAGACGCTCCAATACGATTGTCCCAGATTCACTACTGTCAAAGGTCAGAACGGTCTGCCCGCGGAATTCTTGCATCTCGCACACCAATCTCCGGCAAGTTGGCGCGGGGAGCAGGTCGCGATGAAAAGTCTCTCCGCCAAGCGAACGGGTAATCGCGCCATTCGAGCTGATCAGCCAGAGATCGAATCCCAACTGCTGAGCAATCGGGAGCGCAAAGGCATGCCGTCGTCCAGTGACCAGGATTACTTCAACGCCGTGCGCGTGCGCTCGTCGCAGGCTGGCGAGATCGGTTTCAGAAATTCGAAATTCCGGGTTTAGCAGGGTTCCGTCAATATCGATGGCAATCAGGCGCAGGGATAGTGAAGAGGCGGTCACACGCAATTTTAGCATTCAGCCGATCCCTCAGGTTGACCTTATATGCCTGCGCGAACGATCGATTTATGCGGTAAATTGTAGCCATGAAACTCCGACTGCTCGTTCTCTTCCTGACGCTCTTGCCGATCTCCCTGCCGGCGCAGCCCGCGCCCGAAACCGGCAAACCCTTCGTCGTTGAATACTATTACAAGGCCAAGTGGGGACATGCCGACGAATTTCTCCAACTCTTCAAAAAGAACCACTACCCGTTGCTCAAGAAACAGGTGGAAATGGGCCGGATGCTCAAGGTGTGGATGGACCAGCCGCGATACCACACAACGGAAGACGGCCGCTGGGACTATCGCGTCACCATTGTGTTCAAGAATTCCAGCATGGCAAACGAGCCCTTCGACGAGGACTCGCTGAAGAAACAGCTCTGGCCCGATCAGGCCTCGTATCTGAAAGAAGAACAGCGCCGCTTCGAAATCCTCGATGGACACTGGGATGTGCCCATGAAGAGCGTAGATCTGGATGCAAAATAGGGATCTGGAATCGAAATCGCAATCACGACGCTCTCCGTATTAAAACGACGTCAAATATCCGCCGCATTTGGCGAGAACCGTTACCAGCGATTTTCTCTGTGAAACCCTGTGCCCTCCGTGGTCAAGAATTTTCTTTTTCGGCGGCGCATACGGGGTTTTGCAGCGGACTCCGCCCAATGCATCGAACGCACCATTAAACCCATTTTCCCGCCGGTTCAGACTCGTGCGTTTGCCAAAAGCTCTGCGGATACGAGAACATACTCCGTTTGCATACATTCCACGGTTTTTACAAGGAAGCAGCCACAAATATGGCGAAGGCGAAAACGTCCGCAGCGAAGTCGGTAGCAAAGTCCGGAACAAAAAAAGTCGCGACCGTGGAATTCCAGTCGTTGAGTTCAAGCTCGATCGAGGGCGAACGCGGCCGCGAGTACACCATTGCTCCGGCCAAGGGCAAGCTCGGCGTGATGATTCCGGGTATGGGAGCAGTCGCTACCACGTTCGTCGCGGGAGTGGAAGCCGTTCGCAAGGGGATCGCGCACCCGATCGGCTCGCTGACGCAGATGGGAACCATTCGCCTCGGCAAGCGCACCGACGGGCGTTCTCCGAAGGTAAAGGATTTTGTTCCGCTCGCGACGCTGAACGATCTGGTCTTCACCGGATGGGACATTTTCGAAGACAACATGTACGCCGCGGCGCGTAATGCGGGCGTGCTGGAGCGCGATCTGCTGGACAAAGTAAAAGGCCGCCTCAGCGGCATCACTCCGATGAAAGCCGTGTTCGATCACAACTACGTCAAGAAGATCAACGGCCCAAACGTGAAGAAGGGCAAGAACAAGATGGACCTGGCCGAGCAACTTCGCCAGGACATCCGCGACTTCAAAAAGTCGAGCAAGGCGAGCCGCCTGATCACCATCTGGTGCGCTTCGACTGAGACGTTCATTAAGCCGTCCGCAATTCATCAGACCGTAAAGTCGCTGGAAAAAGCGATGCTGGCGAACGACAGTAAAATCGCGCCGTCGATGATCTATGCGTATGCCTCGCTGATGGAAGGCGTTCCATTCGCCAATGGCGCGCCGAACCTTACAGTCGATATTCCCGCGATACTCGAACTCTCACGGGAGCGCGAAGTTCCCATCTGTGGCAAGGATTTCAAAACCGGCCAGACGCTGATCAAGACCGTGCTGGCTCCCGCGTTCAAGGCGCGCCTGCTGGGCTTGAGCGGATGGTATTCCACCAACATTCTGGGCAATCGCGACGGCGAAGTACTGGACGATCCCGGATCTTTCAAGACCAAGGAAGAGTCGAAGCTTGGGGCGCTGGAGCACATTCTGCAACCGGCGCTCTATCCCGAACTCTACGGCAACATGTACCACAAAGTCCGTATCAATTATTACCCGCCCAGAGGCGACAACAAAGAAGGCTGGGACAACATCGACATCTTCGGATGGTTGGGCTATCCGATGCAGATCAAAGTCGACTTTCTATGCCGCGACTCGATTCTCGCCGCGCCCATCGTGCTCGATCTAATCTTGTTCTTGGATCTCGCGCAACGGACGCCGGAACTGCGCCGTCTGGGAATTCAAGAATGGCTCAGCTTTTACTTTAAGTCTCCGATGACCGCGCCGGGTTTGTATCCCGAGCATGATCTGTTTATTCAGCTGATGAAGCTGAAGAACACGCTGCGTCATTTGAAGGGCGAAGAACTGATCACGCACCTGGGGCTGGAATATTACGACTGAGTCGCGCGAAGCTTAACAACTCGAGGATGCCTCATCCTTGCGCGTTTTGTGCGCAAGGGTGGGATATCACGGAGCTGTCGAGCCAAGGATTTCGTTAACCGTTTCCACGCTGCTTCCCGTCGGGAGATCTGCGGAATTATCCGCTAAGGCGAGACCAGCCGCACGGCTACGGGCGACGCGCCGTTGCCCAGGATGGGCGGAGCGTTCGAGGAATTGTTTCCGCAGCCTACTATGTTGACGACAGTGGTGTTCACAAGGCCCGAAGCCGGCGTGGCATTGCCGTCGGGATTCAGGAATAGCTGCACAAATCCGATGATCGTCACGGTGCTGCCCGGTGCCGAGCCGGTACTACTATCGTATACCGGCACCGTGACGAGGGAATCGCTGGTCATCACTTCTTTTCCCACCAGACCCGGATTGACAACCGCGACCGGATTGTCCGCACCCACAATGAACTCGAAAGGCGAGGCGGGCGGAAACGGAGCATCGACGATGTCGCCCTTGTTATTTCCCGTGTGAGCAAGACAATTGACCGCAACCGCCGTTTCCGCATCGCGAGAGAAATAGTTGGAAGTGTCGATTTGCGCAAGTGACGCCGGAGGACTCTTGCAGGAGATGGGAGTCTGGATGCACGCGGCCACGCTTTCCTGATATGGGGTCAGCACCGGGTTACAAGTCGGTAGTGAATGCAGTGGGTGGGCGAACGTCTTTCCTGTCGCCGTATCTCCGGGATAATATTTCCATGACGTCGGCGTCGGCAGCGGCGTGCCGCTGCAGTCGCCGTTGGTACAGACAACGCTGAGTTGTGTTGCAGGTGAGGAAGATTTCCATCCCAGCAGGTTTGGATCGGAAATGGCTCCGGTAGCGGCGTCGAATATTGATTTGCTGGAATTGAGGGGATCGATATTCGGTAGAAGCCAGGGCTTCACACAAATAGGAGCAACCCGGATGGTTGGCTTGCCCAACTTATTTGCGCCGGAAGGATTGTAGGCTTCGGCCAGCGCTGACGCGCCCACCGTGAAGGCCGTTCTTCCCCAGATGCGAGCGAAGAAAGTTGGCAGGTCGGTCCTTTGGACGCTTACGCTCACTCGCGGATTAGTGACCACGTTGTCAATGAAGCCGACACAGATTTCCTGGCCCGGATTGCAGGGCAAGGCACCGGCGGGATTCAATGCTCTGCCGCCGACAAGGTTGCTGGCGGCGACCTGGGTGGCGACGGCTCGGGCCTGGTTTTCCGCGGTTGCGGCCAGCCCGCCGGTATTGTCCGAGGTCATTCCTGAGTTGGCGAGCACGCGCGCTCCCGCCAAAGCCGCGCTATCCGCCGCCAGTTGGGCTTCGCTGCGGGCGGTGTAGAGCGTTACGACGTCGATCGACAAGGCGGCCATCGCTCCCACCACACCGAGCATGACCACCGCCACCAGCACGATGACTATGCCGCTTTC
>JAYUJG010000168.1:0-7936 GCA_043765355.1 Acidobacteriaceae bacterium
CAGAAAAGTGCATGACCATACTGCGAACGACGGCGCGGGCATTGACCGCAAGCTGCACGATCCGCTGCAGGATCGCCTGATCCCCCTGGAGCCGCTCGATCCCAAGAAGATTCACTCGGTCGACGACCTGGTGCGCGCCATGTCGAAGACCGCCTTCACCGGACGCCAGCTCGGCGAAGCCGCCGATGTACTCGAAGCGATGGCTCGCGACCAGGATTGTTTCGTCGTGATGACTCTGGCGGGCGCCATGACCGTCGCCAAGCAGGGCTTGATTATCGCGGAACTGGTCGATCGCGGCATCGTGAACGCCATCGTCTCGACCGGCGCCCTCATGGCCCACGGGCTAGTCGAGGCTACCGGCCGCGCGCACTTCCGCCACAATCCCGAATTCAGCGACGAAGAACTTTACGAAGCCGGCTACAACCGCGTCTACGACACACTCGAGCCCGAGCAGAATCTTGATGACGTCGAACGCGTGATGCACGCCGTGTTTTCCGACTGGGATTCCGACGAAGTGATGTGCTCCCACAAGCTGAACCGGGCGATTGGTAAGCATCTTGCCAAAACCGCAAAAGGACAGCGCGGGATTTTGAAGTCCGCGTATGAACAGAACGTTCCCGTATTCGTGCCGGCATTTTCAGATTCCGAACTCGGTTTGGACTACGCTCTCACCAATCGCGAGCGCGACAAAGAAGGCAAACCCCGATTTCGCTTCGATCCATTTGAAGACCTGGAATACTTCGCGGCCACGCTGCTCAAGCAGAAGCGGCTGGGAATTTTCACCATCGGCGGTGGCGTTCCGCGCAACTGGTCGCAGCAGTTCGGGCCGTTCATCGAGTTGCGCCACCGGCGGGGCGGGGAAGACTTGCCCCTGAAGCGCTATCACTACGGCTTGCGCATCTGTCCCGAGCCGGTGTACTGGGGCGGGCTCTCGGGCAGTCCGTACAGCGAAGCGGTGTCGTGGGGGAAGTTCGTGCCTCCTGCGGAGGGCGGAAAGTTCGGCGAAGTTTTCGTCGACGCGACCGTCGGGCTCCCGATGATCGTGACGGCGGTGCTGGAGAGGCTGGGGAAGAAGCCGGCCGGGAAAAAGACGATCGCTAAGTAGAGACGCGGCTTGCTGCGTCTCCGGCGCGATGAGTGCAACGATTCTTCACAGCCTTCGGGGCCACAGGCGTGCGCCGTGCAGCAGTCGCAGCACCGTTACCAATTTGCCGGCGAAGCGGTAGGCTGCGATGTAGGGTGTCTCTTGAATGACTAATTCACGAGTGCCACGAATGCGGCCCGGACGACCGATCTCCGGATACGTCGCCAACCGCTTAACTTGCTTCCGAATGTCGTCGTGTACGCGATAAGCGGCGGTGGGGTTATCGGTCGCGATATACGCCGTTAACTCGGCCAGGTCAGCGCGAGCCATGGGGTGCCACTCGACTCTCATTTTTTGGACTTCTTCGCTGCGGACTTCTCAGTTGAGGACTTACTCGCGGCGATTCGGTCAATGATGGCGCGAGTTTCAGCCATTACCGCATCATGTAAGATGCCCGGGCGAGGATCGTCGATCGCTTCCTGCACTTTCGCTCGAAACCACGCGTCATGTTCCCGCGCCTCGCGCCGTCGTTCCACGAACTCCCGCATGAATCCGCGAACCAGGTCGGATGCCGGACGATGTGTCGCCGCAGCTTCGGCCGCGAAGGCATCGCGCAGATCGGCCTCTAACTTGACCGTGAAAACAGCTTCTTTCGGCATGCCCCCTCCGGTACTTACGTTGACTATAGCACGTCAGTACGGCGAGAGAAGACGAACGAGAAACCATCTTCACTGGACTTACACTTCGCGGTGTTCGCATGCTTCCGGGTCGAAGGTCCTAAACCATGCCAGTGATCGAGACGCTCTACAAAACGAACGCTCCAGAGCTGTTGGAGCGGGCTGAGTACTATCAGCCACGCATCGAGTCGAAATTCCTTCAGGGGAAATGGTTCTTCGTTGTGGCGGAGACGCACGCTTGGTACAACGACCAAGAAAAAGATGTGAAACTACAGGTAACTACCCTCAACCCGCAAGCGGATGAAGGGTTTGCGACGATCGAGGAAGATTGGAAAAGGTATGACGAACAAGTCCGTCGTCGCGCCTCAGATGGTTTTGTCCACTCGTTCTACATCGAGTTCGACAGCCACACGATGGGTCCGATCCACCTGTACAGACGACTCTGATTCGTCCGGGATGTTACATCCAAGTCCCGCTTGGGAGGGGGCTTCTCGGTGGAAGTCCAGCCTAATAGCCCCCTTGGTCCCAGCCTAATCGAAGATCAGCACAGCCGAGGCGATCACCGTGGTCCACAATCCCCGTTTATCCCCCACGGCCGATTGCGTCACATTGGCCGTGCGGACGATTTTGTTCGAGATGCGGTAAATCTCTTTTTTCTCGTCCCAAGACCGGTCGGAATCGAATTCTACGTTGAGAGTGGTCGCGAGCATTTCGGCGGCTAGTTCTTCGGCGTAGTCTCCGGCGGAGTCTTCGGTTTCGCCAAAGGAGTGATGCTCGCTCAGGTAGCCGTAGGTGTTGCGGTCGGCGGGGATCGCGACGCCGATCGACGAGGCCAGCAGGCGGTGGGGTTCGTGGGTGGAGTTTTCGGCTACCACCGCAAAGACAACTTCTCCTGGAGAAAGATGCTTCAGTCCCTGCGAGCGCGGGACTAATTTGCAGTTGGGCGGAAAAATGGAAGAGACGCGCACCAGATTTTGCGCTGCGATGCCCGCGTCACGTAAAGCGAGCTCAAAAGAGGTTAGGCGCTCGCGGTGTTTCCCCACGCCTTTGGTGAAGAATATCTTCTTGGGGACCATGTCCTTGCCCAATTCATTTTCCTCCGGAAAATTTTAGCTGAGCGCCAAATCTAACACAGCAATTTGTGAAGATTGTATGAAAAAAACAGGGAATGGCTGTCGGCGAGGGCCGCGGATTCAACCGGGCCCGAGCGGGCAGGTTCGATGAGGCAGGCTAGCAGCTTCATTCGAGCAAGAGCGGGCAGCTCGATTTGAGCAAAAGCTTGGGAGAAAGCAAGAAGAAATGTTCAGTTTTGGCCGCGAACGCGAAGCGCTGCCGGGGGACAGCGATTCTGATCCTTACGCGGCTTCTTTTGTGACCAAGGAATGAGCGGCTTCTTTTACCTGCGACGCCACTGCCTGCGATCCTAAAGCCTGCGACCTCGTGATCTTCATTTCCTGCCAGTCATAACGGAATTCCCGGCCACAGTCCAGGCACGCGACGTAAGTGCCGGTGCGTGGAGCCGTCGAGGCGCGGCGCGAACCGGCCCGTATCGTGATTGGAAAACTGTAGCGCGCGTGCCGGCAACCAAACATGGCATCCATGATCTTCGATAGCATCGCAAAACCTCCCACAAAATAGACCGACAAACCTGGCGCATCCCGACACCTGGGCATTTTAGGATGCGTTGTAATCTATTAGATTCCAGTAGACGGCAAAAGGTTCGAGCGCGAAAGTAGCCGAATAGGTGCACCCGAAGGTGCTACGGAATGATGCCGATACGAGAAACCGGTCCGGCGGGCGAATGCTTCGTGCAAATCGGTGATCGGCTCGGTTGGAAGAAGTATTGGAAGAAGAGCCTGGCCGCCTGGATCGGGGCGAGGGACAATGCTGCCCACGTAGGGCTCGACTTAACTGCTCGGTGGTTGCGGCTTTTTGCTGGCCGTGCACTTGGCCATGATGGCCGATCGCAGCCGACCGCGAAGATCGTCGGGCAACTCGTAGAGTTCCGAGTCGCGATAGATCTCGATGGTTTTGCGAGTGGTGTCGCAAACGACGTAACAGTTGTGGCACCAAGCCAGATGGTCGTCGAGTTCGGACTTGGTCCGGGCGTCCAGAACGCCATCGAGGTAGTTGGTCAATTCGTTTAAGAATTCAGAACACTTCACTGGTTGCCATCTCCACTCGCCTTTTTCTGAAAGAAGCGGTTCAGCCGTTCGCGCAGTTGCAACCGCGCCCGCAGCAACCGCGACTTCACCGCCGGGATGCTCAACTCCAGCGCGTCGGCCGTCTCCTCAGTCGAGAGGCCTTCCACATCGCGGAGCACGAACACGGTACGAAATCCCGACGGCAATCCTTGAATCGTGCGAGTCAGAATGTCTCGCAACTCCGCCTGGTTGTACATCTGTTCTGGATTGGGGCTCCAATCCGCAACCTCACGGGGCAGCGAGTCATCTTCAGTTTTAACTTCTTCGTCCAGCGAAACCGTGCGTTCCGGCTTTCTCCGGCGCAACTTCATCAGTGCTTCATTAACCGCAATCCGCACCAGCCAGGTATAAAACTTGGACTGTTCCTGGAACTTTTGCAGATTGCCATACGCCTTGAGGAACGCTTCCTGCACTACATCTTCGGCGTCCTCGCGATTCTGCGTAATGTGCTGCGCGATACGGAAAACATTGCGATCATAGCGCCGCACCAGTTCTTCAAACGCGGAATCGTCGCCGCGCTTGGCGCGCCGGACCAGCTGCATTTCTTCGCTGACCGGTTGCTCTATGTTGGGTTGGATGGTACTCATTCGTAACTTGATGCAGATATTTCCGGCAACTTCACAGTAGCCCCAGTGCTATTGTACTTGGAGGCTGCAAAATTTGCCGGGTGGTTTTGACGCGGAGGCTGCCGCGCAGTTTCACGGCAGGCGCAGGGCGGCTTCGGGTACTCACTAGGTCAGATACCAAGGTGTCCCGGGAACGCCTGTAAGCGGCCCTATAATCAGTGGTTAGAAGGGCTCCGCCCTTCGCCCCCCAAGCCTTTACCTCGGAGCACGAATGAAAGAACGCGGTTGGATCGAACCAATTGTGGAACGGGTGGTTGGCCAGGTTTTGGACAGCCATGCGGGCCAACTGCGGGCTGAGATTGTCCGGCGGGTGATGGAAGAGATCGCAGCCGCGCCAGGGCCCGAGGTGCCACTTGGTAGCGCGGCAGCCGCGTCGGGCCCGGCTGATCTGGCTCGATCGGTCGCCGAAATCCAGATGGGCAGCTCACAACGAGAAATTCTGCGCGCTTTGCTCGATACCACATCTCGCTATGCGGCGCGGGTCGCGCTCTTTGTAGTCAAGGGCAGCCATGCGACTGGATGGCAGGCACGCGGTTTCGCCAACAGCGAAGCGGTGAAAGACTTTGCTCTCGACGACAAAGCCCCGGCCGTCATTCGCGCCATCGGCGACCGCGTGGCCGGGAGCGCTCCGGCCGCCGACATGGACTCGCGATTTCTGAGTGCCTTTGGAACTCCGGCCGGCGCAGATGGCCGTATTCTGCCGCTGATTTTGAAAGACAAAGTAGCCGCGCTCATCTATGCCGACAGCGGAACGGGACCATCGGGTTTGCTGGACGCAAGCTCGATCGAGTTGCTCGTGCTGTCGACGGGCGCATGGCTCGAATTGAACTCACTGCGCAAGCAGGCGCAGAAAGAGCCGTCCGGGACGCCGATCGAAGGTCAAAGCGCTCCCGCCGCTCAGGCATTGGCGCAACCCGCACCCGCTTTCAACGATCCATTTGCGTCGCATGCTCCCGCATTCTCCACCGGCCACGCCATGGCAGCGGCGGCGGCGGGCGAGGTCTCCGCGTCATTCGCCAGCGCCGCCGTGGAAGCTCCGCCGCCTCTGGCCGAACCGCTTCCCGCCGGTCATGCCGAGACCGGGGAAGAGCCTGAGCTGCCGACAGCGCCGTCGATGCCGCCCGAGGATCAGGACGTTCATCGCAAGGCCCAGCGTTTTGCGCGTCTGCTGGTGGACGAGATCAAACTCTACAATCAGGCGAAGGTTGCCGAAGGGCGGAAAAACAAGGATCTCTATGATTGCCTGAAGGAAACCATCGAGAAAAGCCGCGGGACGTACCAAAAGCGTTACGGGAACACGGCCGCCGCCTCCGGCAACTACTTTCAACATGAAATAATGAGAAGTCTCGCAGAAGACGACCCTTCGATTATGGGTGCCAACTTCCGGCAGTAGGCAGGGTTTGAGTGCGCCGTTTTGTGGTCTCGTTATTCGCTTTAAGTTTGTCCCTGCTCTGGCTCGGAATTTCGCAGCCTGCGCTTGCTCAGTCTGACGTAGCCACGGCAACGAGGGCGTCGTCCAGCAAGTCGTCCACGGCGCACAAGCATAAAGCGGCCGCCTCCGGAACGACCACCAAGAAAAAGCATAAGACGATGTCGCCGCGCGTGCGCCGGGTGCGGCAGGCTTTTGTGGCCTCGGCCAATCTCCGCCCCATGGCGCAGCAGTTGTTGCAGGACCGGACTCCGACCGCCTATGCCGGAGTCGAAGCCTACGCGCACCGCCACGCCAAGACCAAAGAAGACGCGGATGCCGTAGCGCTCGCCTGGCTCGTCGTTGGCTATGCCCGTACTCTCGATCACGACTATGGCAAAGCCATCGATCCGCTGAATCGCGCCAAGGCCGGAGCCAGCGAATTGGGAGACTACGTCGCTTACTATCTCGGCGACGCCTACGTCAACACGGCTCACAATGCCGAGGCGCTGGCGACGCTGGCTGATTTCAGCAAGAACTTTCCCGACTCGCTTCTGATTCGCGATGCCCATCTTGTGTATGCGAATGCGCTGCTGGAAGAAGATCGTTCGCCAGAGGCGGCGGCTCTGCTCGAACAAGATCGAGCGCCGGCGCGAAGCGATGTGGAATTCGCCGTCGGGCGCGCCTACGAAGCAACCGGCGAAAAAGAAAAGGCGGCGAGCGCTCTCCGCAATGTTTATTACAACTTCCCCAACAGCATTGAGGCCGACGCTGCGGGAAGGGAATTGCACAAGCTCGGAGTTTCGGGTTCAGTCGGAGAACGCCGGACGCGCGCCGATTTGCTGCTGAAAGCGAAGCGCTACGCCGATGCGGCGAAGGAGTATCGGGAGCTTGTCGACGAGGTGAGTCCAGGGGCGCGTCCTGAGGTGCAGTTGGCACTTGCGGGGACACTCGAAAAAAGTGGTGGCAGCAATTCCCACGCCGCCCGTCAAATTCTGACTGCCATGGGAGTGCAAACCGGCGACAACGAAGCGGAGCGTCTCTACCTGCTGAGCGAAACCGAACGGTCGACGAGCGACGAAGATGCGGTGCAGCGTACGCTGACCGAGCTGCGGCAGTTTGGCCCGACGAGTCCGTGGCTGGAGCAGGCGTTGCTTTCGGCCGGGAACATGTATTTGTTGAAGCATGACTATGACCACGCCATCGATTATTTCCGCGAGTTGCAACAGCGCTTTCCCGATGGCACGCGCGCATCCTACGCCCACTGGAAAGCGGCTTGGCTGAGCTTCCGGCAAGGGCGGACTGCCGACGCACGGCAGGCGTTCGAAGATCAAATTGCGCTCTATCCCGATTCGGCCGAGGTGCCGAATGCGCTGTATTGGCGCGCTCGGATCGCCGAAGAGGAAGGCAATTCGGCGATGGCGCAGGCCTTCTATCAAAAACTTTCCGACCGCTTTCGCAACTACTATTACGCGGAGCTGGGACGCCAGCGCTTGCAGGGGATGCACGACGCTGGCGTGACAAAAGAAAGCAAGGGAGGTTCGTCCAAAGAAGATTCGTCCAAGGAAGACGCGCCACACTATGCGCTGCTGGACCGCGTTGCGTCGCTATCAACGTCTGGGAAAATTACCGCCGCCGCGCCTCCCGACGACAACCTGCGGGTCGAGCGAGCGCGCCTGCTTTCAAATGGAGGCCTTGCCGATTTAGCCGTGCGCGAGTTGCAGGCCGCCGCGAGTCAGGATGGCGGAACCTGGGCTCCGCCAGAAATGGCGCGGGTCTATCAGGATGGAGGCCGCTACGATCGCGGCATCCAGATCATGAAGCGCTCGACGCCGAACTATTTCGCCGTCGATATTCCCGACCTGCCGCGTCCTTATTGGGAAGCGCTGTTTCCGAAAGCTTATTGGACCGACCTGCGCAAGTATTCGGTCCTCAAC
>JAYUJG010000169.1:0-2802 GCA_043765355.1 Acidobacteriaceae bacterium
ATATGGGAAGTCAGCCCAGATTCCCCGGACGCCGTTTATGGATAACTTCTGTTAGGCGACGACAGGTCCAGAATCGGCGCATCGTTTGCCATCTGTGGCGCACGCTATAATTGGCTCTCGGATGGCCCTGACCTCTGGCACCAGACTCGGTCCGTACGAAATTCAGTCGCCGCTAGGAGCTGGCGGCATGGGAGAAGTGTACCGCGCCACGGACACGCGCCTTGACCGCGAGGTCGCGATTAAGGTCCTGCCGGCCAATCTTTCCTCCGACGCCTCTCTCAAGCAACGACTGGAGCGCGAGGCCAAAGCGGTTTCGAAACTCTCGCATCCTCACATCTGCACCCTCCATGACATCGGCCATCAGGACGGCGTGGATTTCCTCGTCATGGAGTACCTGGAAGGCGAGACGCTGGAACAGCGGCTGAGCAAGGGGCCGTTGCCGCCGGAGCAGACGCTGCGTTATGGCGCACAGATCGCAGACGCGCTGGCAAAAGCACACAAGCTGGGGATCACGCATCGCGATCTGAAGCCGGCGAACGTCATGCTGACCAAGAGTGGCGCCAAGTTGTTGGATTTTGGCTTGGCAACGCAGTCGGGACCGGCAGCGCTGGCGGCGTTGACCGAAATGACGGTGGAGCACTCGAAGCTGACCGCCGCGGGCATGATCGTCGGAACCTTTCAGTACATGGCGCCCGAGCAATTGGAAGGCAAGGGAGCGGACGCCCGGACGGACATTTTTGCGTTCGGGGAAGTCCTTTACGAAATGGCGACAGGCAAGCCTGCATTTTCCGGCGCGAGCCGGGCCAGCCTGATCGCGGCGATTTTGACGACCGAGCCTCCGCCGATCAATCAGGTGCAGTCCTTGACTCCGCCCACATTGGAACGCGTGGTGAAGAAATGTCTGGCGAAGGATCCTGACGAACGCTGGCAAAGCGCAAGCGACCTGGCGAGCGAGTTGAAATGGATCGCCGAGGGAGGGGCAGTTTCCGGCGCGCATGCAGCGCCGGCGATGACCGACGTCACGCGGAAGCCGGTGTTGCTGCCGTGGGCAGTGGCGGCCGCAGCGTTGGTTGCGGCGATTGGGCTCGCGGTCCTGCATTTTGCGACGCGCGAATCAAAGCCGATGGTGCGCACGCAGATCGCATCGTCGGACAAGCTCAAGTTCAATTTCGTCGGCGACAACGGTGGCCCGCCGGTAATTTCGCCGGACGGCACGCACATTGTTTTTTCCGCTCACTCACCAGGCAAGCAGCAGCTTTTTCTGCGCTCGATGGATAGACTGACCCCGCAGCTGATTCCTGGCACCGACGAAGCGACATTTCCCTTCTGGTCTCCCGACAGCCACTCGATTGCATTTTTCGCCGAAGGCAAACTAAAGCGCATGGATATTGGCGGCGGGCCGGCGGTGATCCTTTGTGATGCGCCCATCGGACGCGGCGGAGCCTGGGGCTCAAACGGAACCATCGTATTCTCTCCGGAGTTCAGCTCGCCGATTTTTCAGGTTCCGGCAGCGGGCGGAACGCCGACCGCAGTCACCAAGCTCACGGACAAATACACGACGCACCGCTGGCCAACATTTCTACCCGACGGAAAGCACTTCCTCTACCTGGCGGCGAACCACGCCGCACCCACGACAGGCGAGACCGGCGTGTTTTGGGCGTCGCTCGATGGCAAACAGAACAAGCTCGTGATGTTGACTCCATCGAATGCGATTTACGCTTCAGGATATCTTCTCTTCGTGCGGCAGAATGCGTTGATGGCGCAGCCGTTCGACGCTTCTTCCGGAGAATTAAAAGGCCAGGCCGCAGTTTTGAACGACGACGTGCAGGTGGATAACTCGGTTTGGCGTGGGACGTTCACGGTTTCGAACAACGGGACCATGATTTATCAGCCCGGCTCGGCCAACGGGTGGATGCGGCTGAGCTGGTTCGACGTCAGTGGGAAGGAAACCGGAAATCTGGGAGCGCCGGACGACTACTATCAAGTTGAACTCTCGCCCGACGGCAAGAAGGCTGCGGTCGTGATTGGCGCCACCACCTATGTCATTTGGGTTTTTGACACAGAGCACAACACGCGTGCGCGATTCACGTTCGGCAACGAGTCGAATCTGGGTCCCATCTGGTCGCCAGATGGAAAGCAGATCGCTTATGTGTCGGGATCGGTCGGAGGAATGTCTGCGCTGATTCTGGCCAAAGCGGCGGACGGTTCGGGGGAAGAAAAGAAACTTCTGGACCTCAGGCAGTTCTCCGGTCTGCAGGAAGGCTTGTGCGACTGGTCTCCTGACGGGCGCTACATCCTTTACGCG
Source organism: Acidobacteriaceae bacterium (assembly GCA_043765355.1). GTDB lineage: Bacteria > Acidobacteriota > Terriglobia > Terriglobales > Acidobacteriaceae > Acidiflorens. Next base: position 2,306 of record JAYUJG010000169.1, read on the forward strand.
ACCGGAACAGCCTCGGTGGGAACCGGAACCGATATATGGGTCCTACCCCTGTTCGGAGATCGCAAACCGTTTGCCTATATCGCCGCGCCGGGAAATCAAGACCTCGCGAAGTTCTCTCCCGATGGCCACTGGGTTGCCTATACGTCGGACGAATCGGGGACACTGGAAGTTTACGTGGCGCCGTTTCCGTGGACCGGGGCAAAGTGGCAGGTCTCGAACGGCGGCGGCGTTCTGCCCCACTGGCGGCGGGATGGAAAGGAAATCTTTTTCCTGAAGATGGGAAGCCCCGGCGTATTTGGCGCTGAGGTCAACGGCCATGGATCGAGTTTTGAAGTGGGCGAGGTGCGCACTCTGTTCAACGTCAACAATCTCTCTCCCAACACGACGGGACAACAGTACGCCGTCACGGGCGACGGCCAGCGATTTCTGCAGATCACCACCGGTGATGCAGGCAAGCTGCCGCTGAATGTCATTCAGAACTGGAAAGCGGAGTTGCA
>JAYUJG010000170.1:0-12099 GCA_043765355.1 Acidobacteriaceae bacterium
GTGCAGATGGTGTCGGTGCTCGCGCTCAACAAGCTCGAGCTCAAGGACATGATCAATGCCGAGATGGTCGAGAACCCGGTGTTGGAAGAGCTGGAAGACTCGATTCCGATGCTGGACGATGTGGGACGGCAAGAGGAAGAACGGGACCGGATCGCGGCCAAGGCGACGTCGGAAGAGGCACCGGCGGTTGCGGATGAAAAGAAGGACCCGTTTGAAGAGATCGATTTCGGCTCGTTCTTTCAGGAGTATTTGGATCCCGGGTATCGCAGTTCGGGCGAGATGGAAGAGATCGAGAAGCCATCGTTTGAGAACTTCCTGTCGAAGCCTGGGAACTTGAGCGACCACCTGCTGTGGCAATTGGGAGCGATTTCTGTTCGTCCGCCGGTGCATCAGGCGGCGCAGCTGATTATTGGGAATCTGAACGAAGAGGGATACCTGATCGCTACGGACGAGGAGCTGTTGGGAATTGCTCCGGTGGCTAGTCCTGAGGCGGATGTAGAAGCTGCGGCCAAAATTGTGGGCGAGGCTGCGGCGCTGGGGATTGCGGTTGGCGATGCGGAACCGGATGCCGAACTGGAGGCGTCGGAGTTTGATGCTTCGGAGTTCGGAGAGTCTGCGTTGGAGGCGTCCGTTCTCGCGACAGAGGACGTTGCGAAAGCTGATGTCGGGCTCGCGGATTTGATGGCGGAAGGCGACGAGGCTGAATCGGTAGTTGCCTCTGCACCTGCGCCTTCGTCTTTTGTAACGGCGGAGATCGCGCCGGAAGTGAAATCTGAGGGTTCGCTGCATGGATCGGCGATTGGATCGACGGCGGGAGCGGCGACCGCACCGGCCCGGATTGCTTCGGTAAGCTTCAATCTCGCCGAGTTGCACGAAGCTCTCGAAGTGGTGCGGCAGTTCGATCCGCAGGGTATCGCTTGCCGCGACTTGCGGGAGTGTCTCGTGTATCAGTTGCGCTACCATCTGGAGCAATTGCACCTGCACCAAAACGGCAGCGCGTTGACGGAGCAAGTGGTGCGCGATGCGATTGCTGTTGTCGATCAGCATTTGCGGGCGGTGACGCTGAAGCAGTTCAAGGAAATAGCGCGGGCGATAGCGCGGCCGGTGGAAGCGGTGCAGGTGGCGCTCGAATATGTGAGGACGCTCGATCCGCGACCGGGTTTACGGTACAACAAGGTTCCAGCGCGGTTGATTGAGCCCGATGTTGCGTTCGTGAAACATGGCGACGAGTGGCTGGTCATCATGAATGACGAGGACATGCCGCAGCTGCGTTTGAATCCGGCGTACAAGCGGCTGCTGACCCGGGACGGCAATGATCGCGATACCCGAAACTACGTCAAAGACCGCTACAAGTCGGCCATTCAGCTCATCAAGAACATCGAACAACGCAAACAGACGATCACGAAAGTCTGCTACTCGATTGTGACGCGTCAGGAAGATTTTCTGGAACGCGGAATCGATCACCTGAAGCCGATGATGATCAAGGAAGTGGCGGAAGAAATCGGCGTGCATCCTTCGACTGTGAGCCGGGCGGTGGCGAACAAGTACGTGCATACGCAGCAAGGCGTATTCGAGTTGCGATATTTCTTTTCGGAGAGCGTGCAGGGGCCCGAAGGCGGAGGCACTTCGCTGCTGATCTTGAAACGGCGCGTGAAGAAGCTGATCGAAGAAGAGGATCCTAGCCGTCCGCTGACCGACGAGCAGATCACGCGCGTTCTGCAGTCGCAGGGGATCCAAGTGACCCGCCGAACGGTTGCAAAGTATCGGGAAGATATGAAGATTCCGAGTACGCATCAGAGAAGGGTGAAGAAGTGATTGTCGAGGTCAGAGGTCAGATGTGAGAGGTCAGATGTAAGAAGTCAGAAGTCAGATTTTCAGAGGTCTGAAGACAGGGTCCCGTCGGTGTGTGGCGTTTCACCTCTGCAATCTTACTTCTTACCTCTTACCTGTTTGGAGCGTGCTTGATGAACGTGGAATATACCGCGAGAAAGTACCGCATCACAGCTACCATCCGCAACGAAGTTGAAACCGGGCTTAGTAAAATCCGTAAAATTCTGGGCGATCGATTCGAGACCAAGGTGATCCTGGCGGTGGAGAAGCGCCAGCACAAGGCCGAGATCACGATCGACCCTCCGAACGGCCCGATTGTCGGGATCGCGCAGACTACCGACATGGCGTCGGCGGTGAATGAAGCTCTCAATCACCTGCATACGCAGGCCCTCAAATATAAAACGAGATGGCTGAGCAAGAAGCGGAAGGCGGTCAAGAAATTTGACGGCCAGTTGTCGTCGTTGGACCTGGAAGAAAACATTGAAGCGGCGGTGGGATTGGCGGAGAGCGCTAGCGTTTCCGTCCTTGTGCGTAAATTCCCGTCGGTGGCTCGGACCACCGAAGTGCATTTGGTTCATGCCAAAGACTCGGTTGCGCTTCGTCCGATGACGCTCGAAGAAGCGATCAAAGAGGCGCATTTCCGCGACCGCGACGTTTTTGTATTTCGCGATCTTAAAGGCACGCTGATGATTTTGCATCGCACGCGCGAAGGCAAGATGGAGTTGATCGAAGCGCCGTGATGCGTTTTCAGTTGTCAGTTTTCAGTAAACCCGGCGCTGTGTTCATGCACGCTTTTACTGACGGGATGACTGATAGCTGAAAACTACCTCTCACACTCCGCTGGTCGCTTCCTGCGACCACTGTAGAGCCTGCCACCAGGTGGAAGCGACTTCTTCGTCGGTCATTTTCAGTTGTTTGGCTAGCAAGCTTGCTTGCTGCCATTCGCCCGATTCCTGGGCGAGCATGAGTTGATACAGGGGTCTGAGGTTGCTGGTCTGGCCGAGCAAGACCGCCTTGGTGTCACAGTCGACGGGCAGTTGGCCGAGGAGTACTTCCATGCTGACCTCGAGTAGGGCGTCCATGACGGAGAGCAGGCCCATGAGGAACAGATCGGCTTTTGCCGGGAAGCGGGTGGAGAGGAGTTCGCAAAAGCGGGCGCGGGCCAATCCCATGAGGACCAGTTCGCTGCACTTTTTGTCGGCGGCGCCGACGGCGACGACGAGGCGGATCCAACGGCGCATTTCGCGTTCTCCGAGCACGGCCATGGCGTGGCGGACGGACTTGATTTCAAGGGAGAATCCGAAGACTGGAGAATTCAAATAGCGGAGCAAGCGGTAACAGATCGAGGCTTCCTGTTTGAGCATTTTTTCGAGTTCGCGCATGTCGATTTCGACGCGGGAAACGATTTCGAGGAGGCGGATATAGTGCAACTGGCTGGCGGGAACGTCGCGGCCGACGACGAGTTCGGGGCGGCAGAAGAAATAGCCCTGAAAATAGACGAACCCCATGTCGCGGGCCTGATGGAACTCGTGGGGCGTTTCGATTTTTTCGGCCAGCATTTTGCACTTAGGAGAGCCGAAGCGCCGCACCATGCTGGCGCGCTCCTCGGGCCGAGTGGCGCGCATATCGACTTTGATGATGTCGGCAAACTCGGCCAGCGGAATGCGGGGATCGTTGGGAGCGAAGTCGTCGAGGGCGATGAGATAGCCAGCCGCTTTCAGTCGTTTGCAGGCGGCGACGACGCGGTCTTCGGGTTCAACCGTCTCTAGAATCTCGGCAACGGCGTGGCTGGGGGGCAGCAAAGTAATCAGGTCTTTGAACAGAATTTCACGGGTGCAGTTCACGAAGGCGCGGCGATTGTCGCAAAGGGTGCCGATTCCGAGAAGCAGGGAGGTGTCGAGCGTCGCTTTGGAGGCAAGCTCGGGGTCGGCGTTGAAGTAGTCTTCGACGCCGTTGCGGAACAGAAGCTCGTAGCCGAATACTTTCTGCGCGCGGTCAAGAATTGGCTGGCGGGCAACGAATCGCTGGCCGGGCAGAGCGAGCGAGATCGCGGCAGAGTTCTTCTCTGTGGCAGTAGCGGGTTTCACTCCTAGTCTATCGGCGAAGTCGTGGCGGAACTTAAGGTGAATCGCCGGGGGAGGGGAGTGCCGGAAGCAGAGAGGGCCGAGGACAATCCAGGGAAGAGACTGAATTGAAAAAGCCTGGCGCTATACTCTTGCCTCGTGAAGGCTGCGCTTAAGTGCCTGGCAAGGAGCACAACCACAGAAGACACAGGGGGGACAGAGGATCCCGGGGCACTTGATCAGAGATTCGGGAGTGAGGCTGGGATCGATCCTCACCAAGGTAATGTCGCTGGTGTGGAAAACTAAGGGCACTCCCCCCTTGCGCAGTGAGCGGTTTCATGAGTAACATCAAAGTGTTCCCAATGGCCATGCTTCCAGGCTGGCTGTTCGCGCCGCAAACTCCAGGCGCCTAGATAGTGAATATCAGAGACAGTGAACAACAAAAGTTTGAGCATCGTTCTCGAAAAGCATCCAGCCGATGTGTGGGGTTTGGTTTGCCGCTAGGCGGTTGATCGTCACGCGCCTAACGTGCGGACTCAGAGGAAGACGAAACAAACAGGCCTGCGATCCAGGCGGTAGGTACTTACATCACGCGGAACAAGAGAAAACTATGAATGCAGGACCGGGACGTCCCTCCCCAGGTGGAGGGAGACACAAACGGCGTCGTGGACGGCGTCCGCCAAAGCGAGGGCCTGGTGGCGGCCCGATGGGCCGCGATCACCAGGAGCATCAGGGCATATATACCGCTCCGATGGATCATAGCTACCGCGCCAATATGGGCGGCGACAACGGCAATGGCAGCCGCGGACCGCGACGGCCGGGTTTTTCGGCGGCGTATCCGGTGCTTGATCCCGAGCCGCTGCCCGCTCCGAAAGCCGATGCGGCTTCGCGCGTGTTTGCTTTTGTCGAGGATCTGTTCTTCCTGAGCAAGATTCAGGCGACGGGCAGCAAGATGAATGTGAAGGTGGAGTTCGTGAAGAACGAGAAAGAACTCGCCGAGCGGATGAAGACGAACGGCGTCGAACAGCCATCGCTGATCATTTTTGATTTGAACAACGTCAATGCGAAGCCTTTGACGCTGATCCCGAAACTGAAGAGCAAACTGAAGAAGGGGACGTCGATCATTGGATTCCTGTCGCATGTGCAGGGCGACCTGAAGCAAAAGGCGCACGAAGTGGGGTGCGACATGGTGTTGCCACGATCGGCGTTTTCGCAGAATCTGCCGCAGTTGCTGCGCCGGCATGGCGCGATCGAAGTGGATTCGGGGGCAGCGGACTAAGTATGGTTATGGGATCGACGAATTTCCGGCATGGCTAGACAGCTTGGGGAAGAGTTGTCGAAGGGACTGAAGCCCACCTCGGGCGCTAAAGCGCGGTTGAAGGGAGCGACTGACGGCACGACTAAAGTCGTGCCCTTCCCGTTTCGTGATGGAGATTGAGTACTCGCGGCTGTAAAGGGTACGCTGACAAAAGCGAGTTCTTCTGGAGGCTGCCTGGTCGGCGGTGCGACTATGGCGTGCAATTTCAGCAGGCGCGCCTGATACAATTTTGCGGTGTTCCCTCACAAAAATCTGATCCTGACGGCGGCGATCGCGGTGGCGGTGATGGCGACGGCGCAAGAACCTCCGGCCGGGCCCAAGGCGCAGCAGCCGCAAGTCAAAGTAAACGTCCTCAACGTGTGTGCTCCCTCCGCGGACGAGGAAAAGGAATTGTCGTCGGCGCTGGCCAAGGTGCCGGCCAAGCCGGTGTTCAGCAAGGACTACGAGGTGTCGCGCGGCCATTCCACGCTTGATCCGAGCATTCCGATACCCGGGATGCAACCGCTGCCACCCGGGACGGCGGCTTCGGCGGATTGGGTGCGGGTGCGGCGCGAGTTCCCTGAGGGTACGGTCTTCAGCAACATCCAATACTCCTTTAGCGTAGACGCGAAGAACATGGTGGAGACGCTGGTGCTGCGGGTGCGGGATCCGAAGGATCTGCTGCAGATTTCGATCGAGGACAGTGCGTCGACGGTTGCGTCCGCGGCGGCGATGTTGTCTTCGAATACGCCGGTGGCGCGGGTGAAGCTGGAGCGCTTCGGAAAAGCGTCGGTGGTGCTGGCGCGGTGCGGAGGAGAGGATGGTGGCGCAGCAACCGACCAGAGCAAGTACGGGTCGATCTTTGCCGCCGCATCTTCGATCATGGAGCGGTATCGCGAGGCCATCGGCGCGCGCAAGATGGTTCCGAGTGAATTGGCGCGGCTGGGCGTGGGAACTACGGCCGCGACGTCGACCAAGGCTGAGGCAGGCGGCAAGAAGCTGCCGTAAGGTGATGACTTGGTGGTGGGTGCGGCGGCGCATTGTTCGGCGTCAGTGTGGGTTGAAGCGAAATTCGTTTATTTGAATCTACGGATTAGCAGCACTTCTGGTGACTGCTGATTCCGAGTACGGTTCTCATCATTTATGGACATACGCAATGTTGTGATTATGGGCTCGGGATGTGCGGGCCACACGGCGGCCCTCTACACCGCCCGGGCTAACCTCAAGCCGCTGGTGATCGAAGGCCATGAACCGGGGGGGCAGTTGTCGATAACGACGCTGGTGGAAAACTTTCCCGGGTTTCCGGAGGGCATTCAGGGGCCGGAACTGATCGAGAACATGCGCAAACAGGCTGGGCGTTTTGGCGCTGAATATCGCATGGGCCATCTGGTCAAGGCGGATTTGAGCAAGCATCCGATCGAGTTAAGCTTTGGCAAAGAAACGATTCAGACGCGAACGCTGATCATCGCGAGCGGAGCGTCGGCGCGCTGGCTGGGCCTGCCGAATGAACATGCGCTGATTGGACATGGAGTGTCTTCGTGCGCGACTTGCGATGGCTTCTTTTTTTCGGGCAAGGAAATCGCGGTGATTGGCGGGGGCGATTCGGCGATGGAAGAGGCGACATTTCTCACGCGCTTCGCGAGCAAAGTAACGCTGATCCATCGCCGGGAGCATTTCCGGGCTTCGAAAATCATGTTGGACCGGGTACGGGCGAATCCGAAAATCGCGTTGATGACGGATACCGTTGTGGACGACGTTCTCGATGTGAGCAAGAAAGAAGTCACCGCGCTGCGGCTGCGCAATCTGAAGAGCGGCGAGAGCTGGGATTTTCCGACGAGCGCAATGTTTCTTGGGATCGGGCATATTCCGAACGCCAAGATTTTTGAAGGACAGCTCGAGACCGATGCCGATGGCTACCTGGTGACGCACAAGAATGTCTTCACAAAAGTGCCCGGCGTGTTCGCTTGCGGCGATGTGCAGGACAGGCGGTATCGGCAGGCCATCACGGCGGCTGGCTCGGGGTGCATGGCGGCGCTTGAGGTCGAGAAGTATCTGGAAGAAGAAGGGCTGTAAGTTAGGTTCAGTGTGGTGGCGGGGCTTTGCCCCGCAAACGGGGCGGAGCCCCGTCACCACACGAACTCTTACCACACGAACTCTTACCACACGAACTCTTACCACACGAACTCTTACCACACGAACTCTTACCTTGTAGGGGATGGGCTGCGAGTTCGCAAAGTCTTGTCGTAAATCCAGAGCAGAGCAGCGGTTCCCACGCCAACTGCGACTACCGACCACCAGATGCGCTGCGGTTGATGGGTCACTTCGCCGAAGTGGTGGATGAGCATCCCTCCGAATTTACCGCCAATCAATGAGCCGATTCCGATGGGGAGAAACGCGAAGCCCATGTAGGTGCCTTGCTGCCCCGGTGGCGCGAGGCGAGAGACATATTCGTAGTAGCGAGGAGACTGGGTAATCTCGCCGATGGAAACGGTGATCAAGGTGGCGATGGCCATCGGGACGGTCGGATGCACGATGAGAAGAATCCAGGCCAGACCCGAGATCAGGGTACCGAGAGTGATCGCTGTAAACGCGGGCATTTTCTGGGAGAGCAAGCTGAATATCATTTGCAGCGAGATCACGACGAGCGGGCCCGTGATGAGGATTAGTTCGGTGTCGGTTTTGGGATTGATGAAGTCGTGAATATAGAGCGGGAGGATGATGAATTCCTGCCAGTAGACGATCCAGTATCCCGAAAAAATTAGCAGGAACAACATGAAGCGGGGGTTCGAGAGTACGGTCCCGAAATTTTTCATGGCTTGCGCCAAGCTGATGGTTGGCTCGTCGGCGCGGCGTGGTTCTTTGAAGAACAGGAGCACGGCGAAGAACATCGCGAAGACGCTGAGGGCCGATACGCGGAACACGTTTTCGACGCGCATGTGGCGATGGACGTAGGAGGCGACGTAGGGTCCGGCGGCGCCGCCGATGTTTACCAGGGTGTAGTAGATGGAGTAGCCGATGGAGCGGACGTTTTCTTTCGAGGCACGCGCGGTGGTGCCGACTACGCAGGGCTTTACGAGGGCGACGCCTAGCGCCGGCAACACCAGAAGAATCGTGACCAGAGCGACCAGTGGGACAGCGCCGCGGACGGGGGCGAACCAGGGCGAGCCAATGGATCCGATCAGGAAGTAGGAGCAACTCAGGATCAGGTAAGCGAGCGATAGAGATCGGCGGAAGCCGAGGCGGTCGGCCAGGGTTCCTCCGAAGGCGGCTAGAAACCAGACCAAGCCGCCGAAAAGGCCGGTCAGACTGCTGGCGCGTTCGACTCCGAAGTTAAGGGTCTCGTGAAGATAGCGCGCGAGGGAGGCGAAGGCGGCGTAGTAGGAAAGGCGTTCGAAGAGTTCGCTGATGTTGGCGACCCAGAAGGGGCGTTCGAAGCCGGTGCGGATTTCGGCGAAGCGTTGGGAAAGGGTCAATCGTTGCTCCTTGTCTCGCAACATCACGGTGCCGCTTCAATTTTCAAGCGCTGTCGAACTTCTTCCGCCGACAAACCCACCACACGGATCACTTTATTCCGGCTGGTCTTGCCGGCTGCAATAGTAACGGAGGAACGGGGCAGGTTCAAAAGTTTTGCGAAGAAATCGATGCAGGCTTGGTTGGCTTTGCCGTCGGCGGGAGGGGCGGTGAGAGAGAGTTTCAGGGCGTCGCCCACGGTTCCGGTGATGGCGTTCTTTTTAGCACGCGGGTGGACTTTGACGGCGAAGGTGGTGGCTTCGGGCGAGTTTTTTATCGCTGCCATCGAAAGGCTTTAACCACGGGGTACACGGAGGAGCACGGGGGAAACCAATCAAGTGCCATTGGGCTTTCCCTGCGAATGATCTTTTCCCTGCGTAACTCCGTGGACCCTGTGGTTACGGTTTTGATCTGCCCCCGAAAATGGCCGTCCCCACGCGGACGCAGGTTGATCCCTCTTCGATTGCGACTTCGAAATCGTGCGACATGCCCATGGATAAGACTGTAGTGGCGACCTGCGGCAGGTTTCGCGCGGCGAGGTGGTCGCGAATCTGCCGGAGCTCGCGAAAATAAGGGCGCGAGCCTTCTGGAGCTTCGGTATAGGGCGGGACGGTCATCAAGCCGTGGATTGTTAGGTTCGTCCAGCGCGGCGCGCCTTGCAGAATTTGTTGGAGTTCGGCGGAGTTGGGGGCGACTCCGCTTTTCGCTTGTTCTCCGCCGACATTGATTTCGATGAGGATGGAGAGTATTTTGCCGGCGCTGGCGGCGGATGCATTGAGCTTGTCCGCCATTCGGGCGGAGTCGACGGAATCGACGGCGTCAAATAATCCGGCGGCTTTGGCGGCTTTATTGGTTTGGAGGTGTCCGATCAAGTGCCATTCGGTTCCGGGTAGGTCGCGCAATGCGTCTATTTTGCTGGAGAATTCCTGGACACGATTTTCGCCGAAGACACGGAGACCGGCGGCGTGGGCTTGGAGGATGGCTTCCACGGGGAAAGTTTTGGTTACTCCCATGAGGGTGATTTCTTTTGGATTGCGGGCTGCGCGGTGGGCGGCGGCTGCGATTTGTGCTTGTACTTGTGCGATGTTGTCGGCAATCGACATAAGGCGAGAACCACAAAGGACACAAAGTATCACGAAGGAAGATCGGTCCTCGAATGGCGACGGACGGCGAGGCCGAACTGCGCTCGGGGACAGCCGGGGGCGGCTGTCCCTACGCAAGCTTGTCTACATCATGCCTACTGGGGGTGCTGGTTCGCTTGGGTCGCCTGCGCTGGAGAGTGGGATGCGAATCATCAGAGCGGCCAGGCCTGCCATTACCATCAGTCCGACGAGATACGACGGGTGGTGAAATATCTGAGGCGTTGCCCAATTCTTGACTTTCGATATAGCCACGACGCCCGCCCATACCAGGCCAAGGAGAGATTCTCCTACGATTAGACCTGATGCGGTCAGTACCCCGGCGTTTTCGACGCGCGCCAGTTGCGCTGAATTGTAGCCGCGGCGTTTTGCCAGCCAATCGCCGAGAGCGCGGAAGACTCCACCCAAAAAGATTGCGAATGTGGTTTCGAAGGGCAAATACATTCCAACGGCCACCAGCATGGGACTGCGGACCTGCATCATGATCATGCCGATACCCATGAAGACGCCTACAACTACAAGAGGCCACGGCATGTCGCCACCGACAACTCCAACGGCCAGTGTGGCCATGAGTCCGGCCTGCGGCGCCGAGAGTTCGCGGCTGCCAAAACCGAAAGACTTATTCAACAGCGCGACCGGAAAGTACATGACCAGACTAGCGACAACCACGGCGACTAATTCGGCGATCTGAATTTTGCGCGGAGTTCCACCTAGAATGTAGCCGACTTTAAAATCCTGGAGCAGTTCGCCGGCGACGGCGGAGGAAACGCAAACCACGGCAGCGACGCTTAGCACAGCCAAGACGCCGGATTGTCCCGAAACGCCGAGGGAGACCATGAGCAACGCGGCAATGAGCAGGGTAGAAAGAGTTAAGCCTGAAATCGGGTTATTGGAAGAACCGATCATGCCGACGAGGCTTCCAGAAATTGTGGCGAAGAAAAATCCCACCACGAGCAGCACGGCCGCCGCAAACAGGGCGGGCCAGAGCAGACCGGTGAGGCGCACATAGAGCACGCACATTAGGACGAACGTGACCCCAATCAATCCAAAGACGGCTTTGGAACTCATGTATTGCTCGGTGCGCGAAAGCTGGGCGCGCTGGGCGGCGGTCTGGCGCAAGTCGCTGAGTGCTTTGCCGAGGCCTGTGGTCAGGCTCTTGCCCATTTTGAAGAGCGTGAAGGCGGCGCCTACCAGCATTCCTCCGACAGCAATGGGGCGCACTACGAATTTCCAGACAGAAATTGCCATGGTGGTCCAGTCGTCGGCGGACGCATTTGCCGGAAGATACTGCTTGATCTGAGGCCCCAGGAAGTAAATGAGGAGTGGAACCATCAATCCCCAGGCGAGCACTCCGCCGGCAAACTGGATCGACGCTAGACGAAGGCCGATGATATATCCGACGCCCAGGTAGGCGGGACTTACGCTTGGGGCGGCGAAGGTACTCATGCCGCCAGTGGCGACGATGTTCTTGCTTCCAGCTAGTCCGAGGCGGACTTGACTGCGGCCCAGATTTCCGACTGAGAAGAAGAAATCTTTGCCTGGTGCGAACAGCCCGAAGGCTCCTAGTATGTAAACCAAGCCGCCGACGCCGATGTTCCAGAAAAGATACTTCGCGGCTTGCGCGCCGCGCTGACCGGCTTTGTGAATTTCCGAGGCCGCGACCGACTCGGGAAAAGGCAGCTCGGGGTCTTCGACCATGACGCGGCGCACCAAAGAGATGAAGAGGACGCCGAGGATGCTGCCTACCATGATGAGTGCGGTGGATTTCCAGTAGGAATCGAATGACCAGAAATTAGGCCAGGCACCGGCGAGCACGAACGCTGGGAGAGTAAAGATGGCGCCGGCAGCGATGCCTTCGCCGATGGAGCCGGCGGTTCGGGCGATGTTTTCCTCGAGCAGGGATCCCTTCCAGGCTCGTAAGACCGCCATGGCGATGACTGCGGCGGGATAGGTTGCCGCGATGGTGATGCCGGCCCGCAAACCGAGATAGGCGTTTGCGGCGCCCAAGATGACGGTCAGAATTAGACCCAAAAAGATGGCGCGGAAGGTTAGCTCCTTCATCTCCATGTTTTCTGGGACATAGGGGCGATGCTTGCGGATCGTGCCGGGGTCATCGCCCGCGGGAGTGCTCATAGATTCCTCAGTCTTTAGTGGGGATTTCATGCCTGATTCACAATAGCAGTGACGGCGCACCTTATCATGACGAAAGGACGATTTACAAGTGCGGATGGCGTTTTCGGAGGCGGCGGCAGGCTGCGGG
>JAYUJG010000171.1:0-4511 GCA_043765355.1 Acidobacteriaceae bacterium
TGTCAAATCATCGCGGGCGCGCAACAAAATTAAGCATTGGCTCAACGCCCACCAGCGCGAGCGCGCCATTGAAATTGGCAAGAAGCTGCTGGAAAAAGAAGGGCGCAAATACAGAATCTCGTTGAAAGACATCAAAGAAGAAGATTGGCAGCGCGCGGCCAGCGAATACGGGCTGGGACGTCCCGACGACCTGATGGCGGGCATCGGCTACGGCAAGTACTCGGCGCGGCAGGTGCTGGCGAAATTCGCTCCGGCTGGCGCCGAACCGATGTCGGACACCGAAGAGCGGAATGCGGGCGGCGGCTTCACGAGCGCAGTGAGGCGAGTTTTTGGTGGAGACAGCAATGCCATCGTCGTTCGGGGACATGGCGATCTGCTGGTCTATCGAGCGCGCTGTTGCAACCCGATTCGCGGCGAAACGATCATCGGCTACGTGACCCGGGGCAAAGGCGTGGCGGTCCATTCCGCGAACTGCTCGAATGTGACCAATCTGCTCTACGAACCCGACCGCCGGATCGACGTGCTGTGGGCGGGAGACAAAGATGGCCAGGCCGTTTCCTATCCGGTAAAAATCACGTTGTTGTGCGACGACCGCTTTGGAATGCTAAAACAGATCACTGCGGTCATCAGCGACACCCACACCAACATCCGCAACATCGAAGCCCGCAGCCAGAACGGACAGGCCGGCGTGGATGTGGTGCTGGAAATCGCCGACCTGAAACATTTGCAGAAGATTATGGATGGGGTGCGGCAAATTCCTGGAGTGCATGACGTGCAGCGGATTCAGAAGATATAGCTTTCTTCAATCCTTGTCCATCATCCCCACAAACGGATTTCGCACCCGCACGCTCCCATAGAGCCGTCCATGTCCAAAGTCTTCCGACACGATTTCCTCGAGACCGAAGTGTTCGGCATAGGCCCACAGGTGTGAGTCGAACCATGAAAGTTGATAGGCCGCCGCTCCCTGCAAGGCGGATCGCAGCACGGACGCGTTCGGATACAGGATTGGGAATTGCGTCATCATTTCTTCTACTTCGTGACGGGCTTCGTCCGGCGCGAGCAGGGGACGAGAGCCGATACGCACTCGTCCGGTGACGGAAACAAACTCCAGCAACGCCTGATGCGGAATGCGCGCCGTATCTTCCGCCAAGCCCTTGCGCAGAACGTCTCGCGCTAGCGCTTGCTTTTCCGGAAAACGCGGATCGAAGCGATACACCAGAATGTTGGTGTCAACGAGGAAGGCCACGCTGGTAAAGCTCCTCTCGCGTCCAGCCACGGTTGGCGGAACGGCCCACGGCCCCTGGCTTGCGTGATTTTGCGGCGCGTTCGCGCTTCGTCTGACGCGCCGTAGCTTCATCGAAAAGTTTAAGCCGTCGCTCCAGCGTGGCCGGTTCAGCGGACTCCGCCGCGCTCCGCTTCGCCACACGAATCGCCTCGCCGGCTGGCAGCCAGTCCAATTCGTCTCCCGGCCGAATTCTGTACTGGTCGGCAATTGCCTTGGGCAAAGTGAGCTGGAGCTTGCTTGTAACCTTGGCCATGTTTTCATTGTAGCAAGGACTGACTCCTTGTCAATTCCTTGTTTATAATTGCGCGAAAACTCTGTTCGCCAGCATCGAATCCGGTATCATAGAAGGACTTCCCGGAGGAGCAATGGCAGTTCCCGTGTCCCAAATGTGGACGGTGGCTTCTTACGTACTGCGCCAGAAGTTGGCGGGACGCGAGCGCTATCCGCTCGTGCTCATGCTCGAGCCGCTGTTCCGCTGCAACCTGGCGTGTGCCGGATGCGGCAAGATCCAGTATCCCGCCCACATTCTGAAAACCGATCTTTCGCCGGAAGACTGTTTCAAGGCAGTCGACGAATGCGGAGCGCCGATGGTGTCGATCCCCGGCGGCGAGCCGCTGATGCATCCGCAGATCGACAAGATTGTCGAAGGCCTGGTGGTGCGCAAGAAATATATTTATCTCTGCACCAACGCGCTCTTGCTGAAAGAAAAGTTGCACCTGTTTAAGCCCAGCAAGTACCTGAGTTTTTCGGTACACGTCGACGGAGAAAAAGAGCATCACGATTTTTCCGTATGCCGCGAAGGCGGATTCGATCTCGCGCTCGAAGGTATTCGCGCCGCCGTTGACGCCGGTTTCCGAGTGACGACTAACACAACTCTGTTCGATGGCGCGGATCCCAACAGCGTCCGCAACTTTTTCGACGAGATGATGGAAGTCGGCGTCGAGAGCATGATGGTCTCGCCCGGATATTCCTACGACAAGGCTCCCGACCAGAAGCACTTCATGGGGCGCGCCCGCACTCGGCGCCTGTTCCGTACCATGCTTTCGAATCGCAAAAAGACCTGGCGCTTCAATCAGTCGCCGCTCTTTCTGGAATACCTGATGGGCAAGCGTAACTACAAGTGCACGCCGTGGGGAATGCCGACGTATAACATTTTCGGATGGCAAAAGCCCTGTTATCTGCTGCAGGATGGCTACGCCGAAACCTACAAAGAATTGATGGAAACGACGGAGTGGGAAAGCTACGGCACGGAATCGGGCAATCCGCAGTGCGCGAACTGCATGGTGCATTGCGGCTACGAGCCGACGTCGGTGAACGACACTTTCGGATCACTGCGCGGATTCGCCGACACGGTGAAGGCGACGTTCTCGCTCTATCCCGACAAAGATGCGCTCACCGATTTAGATCGCGAGACGCGGCCGGTGCATTCGTATAATCCGCTGGTGCAGATTGATGCTTCGGCGACTCAGCAATCCACCCAATCCGAAGAAGCCCACGTATGAGCGGCAGAGAACATGGGCACGATCAGACCATGCCGCACGGGGGTCCGACGGTTGCGGTGACGGCGCGTCCCACTGACGAACTCGAAGTGGTCCCGGGATTCGAGCGCGAAAATCTTCAGGGATGGATTCCGCAACTGGCCACGGAAACCGATATTCGAGCTGTTATCGAAAAAGCGTTTGACTATCGCGGCGATGTGACTCTGACTCGCAAAGACCGCTCTGAGATCACCGGGTATCTCTTCGACCGCCGCATTGGCGCGACGCTTGAGAATTCAGTAGTTCGCCTGATCCTGGCCAGCAGCAACGATCGTCCGGCTATTCCCTATTCTGAAATCGCCGCTATAGCCTTTAGCGGACGCGATACTGCTGCTGGGAAGAGCTATGAGGCGTGGGTGAAGAAGTATTGGGAGAAGCGGGCTAAGGGCGAGAAGAATATTTCGATTGAGCCGGAAGCGCTGGAATAGAACCTGTCGGAGTCGAGGGTAAGAGCTCTTACAGCTTGAACTGCGACGTGTTGTTCTTCAGCGTGTATCAATACATGATCGTCTATCGCCGAGCTGCGACAGTGGAGATCGTTGCCGTCCTGCACGGCAGACGCAATTTACAGCGACTGCTCAAAACGCGGCTGTCGTTATGATGACTGAGGGAGTTCCGGAGTATTTTCACCAATCGCCTCCATCGCCTCCACCTGGACGCGCCGCCGCCGCCGGCACTCGCGGAACGACCGAGCTGCTTATCGAGCAAGAAATAACAACTACCCAAACGAGGGGCCGGCGCAACCCTTAGAATAACCGCATGCTCGTGCTCGCCTCCGCGTCGCCGCGTCGCCAGGAATTGCTGCGTAATGCAGGGATTCCATTCGAAGTGCAACCTGCGGACATTGTAGAAAATCCCCAGACTGGCGAGTCCGCAAAAAATTGTGCCGAGCGCCTGGCCCGCGCAAAGGCTCTCGCCATCGCCCAACATCGTCCGCATGACATCGTGCTCGGCGCCGACACGGTGGTAGTCGTCGATGGCCAGATTCTTGGCAAGCCTTCCGATGCTGCGGACGCTGCCCGCATGTTGCATCTGCTTTCGGGACGCGAGCATCAGGTGATTACGGGAGTGTGTCTGGTGGTCAAGGGACAGGCTTCAGTGGCCAGCGAAACTACGCTCGTCACCATGAGCGAGATCACTGACCAGGAAATCGCCGCCTACGTCGCCACGGGCGAGCCGATGGACAAAGCGGGAGCCTACGCCATTCAGGGCATTGCTTCGCGCTGGATTCCTTGCATCGAAGGGGATTACAGCAACGTGGTTGGATTGCCGGTTGCTTTGGTGTACCGCATGTTGCGGCGGGCAGGAATTACGTAACGGCAGATTTGCGAAGGTGCCGGCAGTCGCGGGCGAGGGTGCTCGCGCCACACGGTTATGTGGTAGATCCGGATGGTGGTTTGGGCGGTTCTTTCCCCTTGTCATCCCTTTTGTCATCCGGGTCTTTCATCGAAGACTTGAAATTGCGGATGCCTTCGCCGAGTCCTCGGCCTAAGTCGGCGAATTTACTTGTGCCGAATAACAGCAATGCGATGCCGATGATCAGTAGAATATGCAGCGGTTGAAAGAGTCCCTCACCCATAAATCCTCCGGTTACAAACGCGAATGCGCGAAGCAACGCTGAGGAAATTCTAGGCTCCCCCCGCGTCGGAGTCAAAAGACATGTCGCGAGGCGACCGGGTAACCAGGGA
>JAYUJG010000172.1:0-5305 GCA_043765355.1 Acidobacteriaceae bacterium
TTCTCAAACGCGAGAAGTGGGGCATCCCTCGCTTGTTTCTCTGCCGACGAGAACAAGAACGCGAGTTATACTGAGCGTCGGAGATCGGGGCCACCCGCCCGAAGATTAGACTACTTTTGGATTGCCGATAAACCAGGAGCGGGATGGAAGCTGCTATCCTGTCGATAAAAAGCGAGGAATATATGCTCGATTGGCCTGAAATTATAAAGGGCGGTATCCCGGCAGGATGGGGCCTGGTCGGCGTGGTTGCCGGAAGTTGGGTAACGGGGCATCATCAACGGATAGAACGGCGGAACGCGCGAATCAAGGAACAGTTGATGGAGTTCTACGCGCCGCTGAGAGGTATGCGGGCGGACATAAAAGCGAAGAGCGATTTGAGGGTGAAGGTTGAGGCAATTGCAGGCGACAAGTGGCAACAAAATTTCACTGTCGTTGACGACCCCGAAGCGAAGAGACAGATTGACGAGCGGGTGTGGCCTGAATATGAGAAGCTCAAGCAATATAGCGACGATCAATTGATAAGTGACATCATTCCGACGTACCGGAAAATGGTTGAACATTTCATGTCACATATGGGATATGCGGAGGAATCCACAATCGCGCACTACCCGGCGTTTGTTGAATTTGTGGAGATCTGGAATAGGTTTTTGGCGAGATCGTTGCCGAGAGGAGTGGCCGAAAGGTTGAGTCAAGCTGAAAAGAATCTGTACCCGCTATATGACGACATTGAGACGAATGCGAAACATCTTAGCGAGAAGTTGAAAAGTGAACCGTGGCTATGGCAAAAAGCTGCGGCGTGGTGGTCGAACAGGAGAGGAAAAGGCTCTGCTGTGCTGCTGTCTCGGTCTACGCATCAGTGAGTGTCTTGCATTGAAATGGTCCGATGTGGACTGGATCAACGGCAAGCTGACCGTGGAACGGGGAATCGTATGCCAGCAAGTTGACGACGTGAAAACCGCAGAGTCACGAAAGAAGCTGGCAATCAACGGTGAATTACTAGATGCTCTCAAGAGATGCAAACAAGCCTCTGAGTTCTCGACTCCTGAGGATTGGGTGTTTGCATCTCCTGTCCAGCTCGGGAGGTTGCCGTGGTCATACGATCAAATTTGGCGCACATACCAAAAGGGGGCAGGCAAAGCAGGTATCGGCGGCATCGGCACTCACAGTCTCCGTCACACGTATAGATCGTGGCTGGATTCCGTGGGTACTCCGGTTGGCGTCCAACAGAAGCTAATGCGACACTCAGATATCCGCACCACCATGAACGTTTACGGTGACGCGGTGAGTCAGGACATGGTGAACGCACAAGCTAAAGTTGTACGTTTAGCGATGCCATTGTCGCGAAATGGATTGCGGAACGGATTGTGAATCCGGCAAGTGCTTGAAAAGATGGTGAGCGCGGTAGGAATCGAACCTACAACCTAGTGATTAAGAGTCACTTGCTCTGCCAATTGAGCTACGCGCCCACTGCGAACAGCACGGTGGAAAGAAACCTTGATTATAGCATTCGTTTTCTGCCGACTGCGCACAGCTGCTGCAACCGCTCGCGCGGTTTTCTCCGCATTGGCCTGAACGCCACGCAACTTTTGCTTCGCGGGCTGCAACTTTTCGGGTTACGCTGGGTTTGGGTTCCCGGAGGAGAGACTCTTATGTTGCGGAAGCAGTTTATTTTTTCAGCGTTGATTGCTGGAGTTGTTCTGTTAGTGATGCTGGTCAACAATGCCGGCGCTCAAGTTCCCATCCGAACCGGACCACCGACATCGACCCGTCCAGTTACAAAGCCACCGCGCCTGGAACCTTGCTGGCAGGTTGCGGGTGTTTCCCGAGCGGCGCTGCAACAGCGTCGCTCGATCGAACAACAGGGACACGCGGAGATTCAATCGGTGTGCGCGAACTCGTCGCTGTCGCTGGCCCAGAAGCGGCAGCAGATTCGGCAGATCCATGAGCGGCAACGGCAGGAGATCGATGGCCTCATCTCCATTTCACAACAGGAAGCGATGCGGACCTGTCAGGAAGAACGCAACCACGGTGGACATGGTGGTGGACATGGAGGAGGCGGACACGGCGGTCCTTGCGGCGAGATGTCGTTTGGAACGAAGGGGCATCCGATGGAAGAGGACGAAACGCCTGCGAGCGAAACGACCAAACCTAACTGATACGCGCGGCGGCGGCCGTTGAGCGCTGCGTTTCGCATTGACTCTTCGCATTGACTCCGCGGCTGCCAAGGTTACCTCGGGACGGACGAGGGCGTCCGTCGCTACGTGCGCGTTTCAGATTTCTCGGGCTACGCTGAGGCGGCTTCATGGCTTTGTTCTGCTACGGCTGAGTTGGAACCGGACATACCGTGGTGAACCGCGGGACGAGAGGCTTCGCCAAGCGGCGGTTTGCGAATGGGCAGAATTTCAGCTCGCGCTGGCGCTCGGCGCTCGATTCTTCCGATCACAGGCATTTGGCGCGCGCCCATCGCGGGCATCGCAACGAAACTGTTCTCGTCTAACAAATGATCGAGCAAGCGACGTTCCCAGGGGCGCAACACTTGTTGCGGGAGCGAGAAAAAATTTCGGAAGGTCCACAACAGATACGCACGCTGCGCAAAATTCAGATGTAAATATCGAGGACCGATGGGCGTGTCCAGTTCCAGAACGCCATCGATGAGTTTTTCAATCCACATGTGCTGGCCTGCCCGGCAAAGTCCAGATTTGCCCTTGCGTTGGAGCGGGCCATTATTGCACCAGAGGCGGGGCAATGGGAAGCAATCTTTTTATCGTTTGGACAAATTATTTTCGCTAGATGATTTCAGGCAGCAGCGCGATGCGGTCCAGGGTTGCGGCAATGCCCATGCCCTTGCCCTCGCCGTCCGTTTCCTCGACCCGCACGACTGAGGCTTCGCAGAGCGTCCATCCGCCGGCGCCGAATCCGAGGCCGGGAGGGAACATGATGACTAGTTCGAGCTTCGATCCCGGCTTCATCTTGGATTCGGAATAGAGAAAAATTCCGGTGGAACTGAGATCGCGGGTGAGGCCGTGTTGCTCGACGCCATCGCCATTCTGCGGACGGACCTTTACCGGCAGTTGAACCGGAGTGCGATCTTGGCGGCGGCGGTCGGGAGTGGTCACTATTCGTTCTCAGTTCTCGGTTGTCAGTTCTCAGTAAGAGCCGGACCCTACCCACCCCCTACCACTCGGTCTTTTAGAATCATGGGTTTAGGATGGCAATAATATACTTAACAAATCACTGCCAGACTGGTATATTTATCACATTATGCCAGAGCCACAGACATTTCAAGAGGCAATTCTGTACTTCGCAGATCGCAACCGCTGCATCGACTATCTGGCGTTACGCCGCTGGCCCGATGGCAAAGTGCTCTGTCCGAGCTGTGGCCGGGATGACGCGAAGTTCCTAGAGAAGCAAGGGAAGTGGCAGTGCAAGAGTGTCCACCCGCACCGTCAGTTCTCCATGAAGGTCGGGACCGTGATGGAAGATTCACCTATTCCGCTAGAGAAGTGGTTGCCAGCGGTCTGGGCCATCGTCAACGACAAGAATGGTATCTCTAGCTGGGAACTACATCGCGCCTTGGGAGTGACACAGAAAACCGCATGGTTCATGCTGCATAGAATCCGGCTGGGAATGTCGCTACAGCATAAGAAGTTCGGAACTCGCGGCAAGATGGGTGACGGCGGCAAGGGAGAGGAAGCCGTAGAAGTGGATGAGACTTTCATTGGCGGCAAACTGAAAAACATGCACTAAGGACCGCCGGGAGCGTTTCGCTGCCAAGTCTGGTCACACAGGCGGATCGACTGGCAAGACGGTCGTGCTCGGAATGCTTGACCGCGAGGCTCGACAGGTTCGCGCCAAGGTAGTCCCGAATGTGAAGCGCGAAACATTGCAGAACGAAGTCCTAGAGAACGTGAAGTACGGAACTGCGGTCTATACCGATGACGCTGTACCTTACGACAAGCTGCACTCGCGGTACGTTCATTGAAGTCGTTAACCATGCCGAGGAATATGTTCGCGGACAGGTTCACACAAACGGCCTAGAGCACTTCTGGAGTTTGTTGAAGCGCGGATTGAAAGGCACCTACGTTGCCGTCGAACCGTTCCATCTTGATCGCTACATCGACGAGCAGGTATTTCGCTACAACAATCGGGCTACGAAGGAGAACCCACTAACCGACGCAGACCGATTCAGCTTGGCACTAACGCAGATCGCAAACAAGCGTCTGACTTATGCCGAGTTGACTGGGAAAACTGCCGAGGGAGCCACGAGAACGCCAGAGCCGTTCTAATCCGCGATATCGGAAACGCGGTCGGAAGCCGAAGAGTGTTTCGGTTTAGGACCGCGTTTTGGCTTTCCCGCACTCTCACGTTTCTCCTGGTCGAGTGCCTTCTTGATTGCTGAATGAGGGACGCGCATCAAGCCGTCCATCGCTTTCGTAAAATTCTCGAAAGGCGATAACGTCCCCGTCGTCTTGGGGTTAGACTTCATGCGCCTATGATAGCTCACTAATCAATCGGCGGACGTGATCGAGCATGTGATGGGAGCGGACCATCATGAAACCACGGCTCATCCAACGAGATCCAAGAACAGGAGCGATCTAATGCGTTTACATCTGGAATGTATTGATTGGCCTGATCCAGAGAAGGATTATCAATCGGAATTTGACAAGATTGAGGGTAAGACATTCGAGACAAAACGGGTTCACGTTGATAATCACCAATATGGAAACTGTCGGTTTGTGAATTGTACTTTTGTTTATTCCGGCGGGCCGTTTGGTTTTCACGAGTGTAAATTGGAGGGAGACTTTTACCTTGCGCTGACTGGAGCCGCACACCGAGCCTCAGAACTCTGGAGACAATTCGACGAGTATGGGAAAACGCGTCCTCGACCGCCCTACTAAGGGGCGGGCATTAGGCACACCCCATCTCAACTGCCCTGTCACGGCAGTCTGACGATACCACATTTTGATTCGTTAAGTATATTTGTGCCTTTAGGTGGGGACTACCCTTAAGGTCTTTGAGAAACAACGACTTACACGAAAAATTTAGATAAATAATGACTTAGATGGAGATGTTTGGCTTTGGCTCGGTGGGATCTAATTTTCAATGAGCTGGGGATTCTGGTGCCTGGACACCTGAATTGATTCTAACAGCGCAGTCAAGGGGCGCTTTGTTTGGGACCGTCGGGAATTGCCTCCGCTCTCCAAGAGCGCTCCTCCCAAATGCGCCCGGGAGGAGCCGGGGAAGAAAAGTTTTACAAACCTTAGAACGTGATTTTTAGAGCGAACTGCGTTCCACGCGGACCACC
>JAYUJG010000173.1:0-3976 GCA_043765355.1 Acidobacteriaceae bacterium
CGTCAGCTCGCGGTCATCGTCGAGTTGGCTGAGGACTTCGCTCAGGCTCTCCGCGTTGTTGCGTTCGAAGTATAACGCCGCGTCGCCCCACAGCTCGCGATACACATCGGTGTCGTTGGCCACCAGAGCGCAGCGCGAGAAGGCGGCTTCAATCGATGCCAGTCCTGTCGGCTCATAGCGCGAAGTCGCCGCGAAGATTGTCGATTTGCTGTAAAGCGAACGCAGTTGCGATTCGGTCTGCGCTCCCTTCACCGAGATTTCATGTTCTCCGGTCGAGACGCGTACATCGGCGCGGATTGGCAGGGCCGGCGCGGAAATTGGGCTATCCGCTCCCACGATGCACACTGGCAAACCGTGCGTGTGCTGAGTGAGCAAGGCGACCTGCTTTCCCGTGTCCCAAAGGCGTCCGATCGCGAGTATGGATTCTTCCTTGGTCACAAACGGATTGAAATAAATCGGATTGCGCCCGGGTGGAATCACATGCCCATCGAAATCGTGGCTGTACGCAACCGCCAGCATATCTTCCATCCAGCGCGAAGTGGTGACCACGGCCTCGGCCCGCTTGAGCCCTTCAATAATCGTCTCGCGATACCACTTCAACCACGCCGAAGCGGCAGGCTCGTGCCCGTGGATGCTAAGCCACCATGTGATTAAATCGCCGTGCGCTACAACCAGTCGTGGCGTTGACACCGGCAGTGCTCCGAAACTGAGCTGATTCAAATGCAAAAAATCGGGCCGCGTGTCGCGAATGATGGCGCAAAGATAATCTTGGGCCGCGTGAAAGTCGTGCTCGCCTTCCTGCATCCAATCGAGACGAAACGCGGTGGGATAATATTCGAGCCCGTGCAGTCCATCCATCCAGGCAGTCTGATGGGGAAGCGGAATTTCTCCGAAGCTGACGAGCGTGACCTGCGCTCCGTGAGTCACCAGACCCGAGACCAGTTCGCGCGAGTACGTCCACACTCCGCTGAACGTGTCAGCCGTAACCAATACGCGCACAGATCCCCCGGGGATCGAGGGCTAGGATCTGACCCTCGGCCTGCTTGGGGATTAGTGTAGGACGTAGGACGCGACTAGGGAAGCGTTTTTCTCAGGAAGAGCGTGGATCGTTCCCCTTACTTTTTGGCGGCAGCGGCAAGCTCGCGCAAGGCGGCCATGGTGGCGGCGGCGGGGTCTTTGCGGTTGGTGTTCTTGGGACGTCGTTTGCGTTTCGTGGTGTAGTGGGTCTGCGCCATGTTTACTCCCTGGATTGGCGGTTTGGGACGCCTGCCCTGACTGATGCTGGAAAAGTCTACGCGACTAGATGTTCTTGCCCGCTGCTTCGAACTCAAATATCTCGCTTACCATCATAACCTGTCTTGGGGCGGGGGGTATGGATTGCGTGTCGTTCCGCTGTAAAACGCCGTAGAGACGCGGCTTGCCGCGTCTCCGTCGACGGCCGAGCCGCGGCAAGCCGCGTCTCTACGGAATGATCTTTAAAAACTGGGTACCGAGGCTTCCTCAGGGGTAACCTCTTTCGCGGCGGGGTCTTCGCCGGGCAAGGTGAACTTGAAAACCGAGCCGCGTCCGGCTTGCGACTCGACCCAAATCCTGCCCCCGTTGCGCTCGACGATTTTCTTGCAGATGGCCAAGCCAATTCCGTTCCCGGGATATTCGGTGCGGGCGTGCAGGCGGTGGAAGACGACAAAGATATTCTCCGCGTACTCGGGTGCGATTCCGATGCCGTTGTCACTTGCGCTGAAAAGCCACTGCGTGCCGGCTTTCTCCACTTGTACCGAAATCGCGGGTGCCTCCTGGCCGCGAAACTTGATCGCGTTCCCGATCAGATTCTGGAATAACTGCGTTATTTGGGAACGCTCGGCCCACACCGTAGGCAACGCGGTGTAAGTTACTATCGCGCCGCTTTCTTCGATAGCTGGACCCATGCTCATCATCACTTCGGCCATGGCGGCGTCGCAATCGACCCGCCCGCCGCTGGAGTCTTTGCGGCCCACGCGGGAAAAGGCCAGCAAATCCTGAATCAAGGTCTGCATGCGCAACGCTCCCTCGCTGGCGTACGCAATATACTTGTCGGCGTTTTCGTCGAGCTTGCCGCGATAGCGTTCGCCGAGAAGCTGTGTGTAGGCCGCGACCATGCGCAAGGGCTCCTGGAGATCGTGCGAGGCCACGTAGGCAAATTGTTCGAGGTCTGAGTTGGAGCGGGCCAATTCCTCGACTTTGCGCGCCAAATCCTCTTCCGCTTGCTTGCGCAACCGTCGCGTGCGTTTTTCCTGTAAGGCGCGACGAATGGCTTCGGGCAGTCGCGCGAGTCCATCTTTCAGAACGTAGTCGGTCACGCCCCGCTTGATGCACTCCACTGCGGTGATGTCTCCGAGGGCGCCCGAGACCAGGATGAGGGGGATGTCGAGCTCTACGCGGCGCAGCACCTCGATCGCTTCCATGCCCTGCCATTGCGGCAGGTTGTAGTCCGCCAGGACAACGTCGGGGCGGTGGGAGCGCAGCTGGCGCTCAAACTCGGCTTCGTCTTGCACGACCACGACCGAGGCCGAGAAGCCGCCTTTGCGCAACGCCTGGGCTACCAGCTCCGCATCCATCTCGTTGTCTTCGACGTGCAGCACGCGAAGCTGTCCTGGTTGTGGTCCCATGTCTTTCGTCTGTGAGATCGTATTAGTGTCGGTCATTTCAGTGTCGGTCATTGGCCGCTCCTGCCAATTGTTTTGAATCTTCCGCACGGGCGGCTGATTGATGACCATCCAATACAATCCAACGGTCTTCACTGTCTCGCGGAACTGGTCAAAGTCGACAGGCTTCTGGATGTAGCTGTTTGCGCCCAGGTTGTAACTGGCCACCAGGTCGCACTCTTCCTTCGACGAGGTCATGATCACAACGGGGATGGTCTTGGTGCGAGGATCGCTCTTGACCAGTCTGAGCACTTCCAGGCCATCGATCTTGGGCAGCTTCAGATCGAGCAAAACCAATTTCGGAGGATGATCGAACAGTCTTTCCGCATACTCTCCGCTGCAGAAGAGGAAATCCAGCGCTTCCTCGCCGTCGCGAACCACGAAAATCCGGTTAGCCACCTTATCCCGCCGAAGCGCGTGCAGCGCAAGATCCATATCGTCCTGATTGTCTTCCACCAGTAGGATGTCCAGTTCTGAGTTCCTCATGATTGTTGGCCTCCAGCCGTAGCTCCATTTGTTTTCGACTCCGATTGCTTGCTCGCGCTCAGGGTGAAGTAGAAAGCCGCGCCTTTGTCTACCTCTCCCTCAACCCATACCCGGCCGCCGTGCTTATGCACGATGCGTTGCACCGTAACCAGTCCGATCCCCGTACCTTCGAAATCTTCGGCCCGGTGCAGCCGCTGGAAGACTCCAAATAACTTGTCGACATATTTCATGTTGAAGCCGATGCCGTTGTCCCGGACCATGAAGACGGGTTGGCCATCTTCGAGGTTTTCATCTTGCCGGTAACCGACTTCGATCACGGCGCGAGGGCGGGGCCGGGTGAACTTGAGCGCGTTGGCCAGCAGGTTTTGTAATACCTGGGTGACGAGGACGGGATCGCACTCGACGGCGGGCAAGTCGGAGATCACCCAATCCACCTGCCGCCCTTCGACATCCGGTTCCAGAATCGTGACCAGATCCGCGACGATGGGATTCAATTTGGTGACCTGCCGGTTGAGGGCATGGCGTCCGACCCGCGCCAGATTGAGCAATTCATCGACCAGCAGGCCCATTTTCTGGGTTCCAGCCTGAATGCGGTCGAGGTAGTGGTGGGCGCCTGGGGCGAGTGTCTGGCCGTATTCCTCGGCCAGCATTTTGGAAAAACCGCCGATATGCCGCAAAGGCGCGCGCAGGTCGTGCGAGACCGAGTAACTAAAGGATTCCAGTTCGTTGTTGGCGGTTTGCAACTGGGCGGTGCGCTCGACGACTCGCTGTTCGAGTTCGTCGTTGAGCTTGCGGATTTCCCGCTCGTC
>JAYUJG010000174.1:0-3624 GCA_043765355.1 Acidobacteriaceae bacterium
GCCTTAGCCGCTGCCTCCGCCGAGTGATAGTCCGCGACAATCCCACACGCCAATTCTTTCTTCAGCGCCATCGGATGCGCCTTCCCACCGCCAACATCCGCCTTCATCGCCGCCATCTGATCCACCAGTACATCCGTCAGCAATTCGTAATATCTCCACATCATCGCGTCCGAGATCGACATCACCTTGCCGTACATTTCCAGCGGCGACTCGTGAATCCCAATCGCATTCCCCAGCGACTTCGACATTTTGTTCACACCGTCGAGGCCCTCCAGAATCGGCGTCGTCACCACCACCTGCGATTCCTGCCCGTATGCCCGCTGCATTTCCCGCCCCACCAGCAGATTAAATTTCTGATCGGTGCCGCCCAGTTCCACATCCGCTTCCAGCGCCACCGAATCGTATCCCTGCGCCAGCGGATACAACAGTTCATGCATCGCTATCGGCTTCTCTTCACGAAATCGCTTGTCAAAATCTTCCCGCTCCAGCATCTGCGACACCGTGTACTTCGCCGCCAGCCGAATAAAATCCTCAGCCGAAAATTTCGAAAACCACCGGCTGTTAAATTCCACCACCGTCTTTTCCGGCCTGAGAATCCTGAACACCTGCGTCTTATACGTCTCCGCATTTTCCACGATCTGCTCGCGCGTCAGCGGTGGCCGCGTCGCCGAACGCCCCGTAGGATCGCCAATCATCCCAGTGAAATCGCCAATCAAAAAAATCACGGTGTGCCCGAGATCCTGAAAATGCTTGAGCTTGCGCATCAGCACCGTGTGCCCCAAATGCAAATCGGGAGCGGTCGGATCGAATCCCGCCTTCACCCGCAAAGGCTTGCCCGATGCCAGCGATCGTTCGAGCTTCGAGCGCAGTTCCGATTCTTTGACAATTTCAGCCGCGCCCTTCTTGATGTAGGCTAGCTGTTCGTCAACCGGTGGAAAGTTAGTCATCGAGTTTGATTATAGCGAGGCGTAGCGCTGGCTTCCTGCCGGCTGTCCCGAGAACGCCTCGCCCTCGGCGCGGCTCCCAGGCACATAGGACATGCAGCCCGCGCTGGCGGCTCTACGGCGTTCCCTCAAACAGTGGCCACAGCCCGTCAGCCGTAACGCGGTAGATCGCATAGGCACTGCCACCATCGAAGGTTCTCCGAAACAGCAATTCGCCGCGCCCATCGCCATCCGCATCCACCGCGTCGATCAATTCCATTCGCGGAGCGACATCGAGGTGCCGCGAATCGGTTTGCGAGAAAAACATCTTATTCAACTCGCCTTCAAGGTTGGTGCGCGCAATCAGCGTGACCTCCTGCGGTTGGAAATCTTCCGTGGCACCGCCCGGCCGGTGAGTTTTCGCAGACAGCACAAGCACCGGCTCGTTCGAGCTCGAGAGGTCGAAGATGCGCACATTTACATCGTCGAAGGCGGACTTAGCCAATCCCGACTTGCTTGCAGTTTTTCCTGCCGCCGAATTCCCGCCCCCAGCCACTGCGTTTCTTACCGCCGCACCAGCATGATCCCGAAGCTGCGTCCTGGCCAATTCCAGCATCTTGTTGCGATAGATGGCCTCCTCCGCCGGCTTCAAATCATAAGTGTACGGGCGCGCATCGGGCCCTCCCGCGTCGGAGATTGCCGGCACGAACGTGATCTGCAACGCTTCCGCAGCGGAGTCCTTCCCCGCCTTCGCTGGCAGTGCGCCCGGCAACGGATCGAAAGTCGCGAAAGCTTCGCGATGCGCATTTGCGTCCGGCTTGCCACGGCGCAGCCGCGGAGGAGTCCGATCACCCATCGTCTCCACTTGTGCAGCCGCTGCAACTTTGGCCGCCTCGGGCGCGCTGCGAGTCTTTCCCTCCTCTGGCGGCGTCGGCGTGCCGCTAGCAGGCGCGCCCCTATCCGTGTCCGCCTTCTCGCTGTGCCGGTGAAGCACCGGCGGCCCATCTTTATCTTCGATCACCGGCGTCGCGTACTTCATCCTGGTCTCCGCCGCCTTCTCGCCCGCTGCCAGCCATGTCCCTTCGGCCATCCACATGTGCCCCAATTGCCCCGGCTGCGTGATGGTCAAGGCCCCCTGCGACACTCCCGTGCGATATCCCTCATACACTACGTCGAAATCCAGCGCCATCGGAACCGGCGTCGCTTTGTACGAACCCGCGTCATAGAATTTCCCGTCCATCATGATGGCGATGGGAATCAGGCGGCCCTTTTTCCCTTTTGATGACGATGGCGATGACGACCACAGCTGCACCAGTCCCAGCGCGCGCGGCCCCCTGTCAGCCTTCGCTTTTCGCCCATACTGCGTCACTGGACCCTGTGCCACAAGCCACGCGCCAGCCAACAAAATCGAAATCCCCAGGGTGACGGCGCACACGCCCTTGCGATATAACCAGAAATAGCGAGGAGAAAATTCCATGGAAGTTAATGATAAATCCCCAGACTTCAGTACGACGGACGAGAACGGTAAAGAGGTTGCCTCAAAAAATTTTCGCGGCAAAATAGTGGTGCTCTATTTCTATCCCAAAGCCGATACCCCAGGCTGCACCATCGAGGCTTGCGAGTTCCGCGACAAATTCGCAGCCATCAAAAAAACAGGCGCGCTTCTGCTCGGAATCTCAAGGGATACTGCCGCCTCGCAAAAGAAATTTCAAGACAAATTCAGCCTTCCTTTTCCCCTGCTGGCCGATCCAGAAAAGACCATCGCCACCCTTTTCGGCGTAGTCAAAGAAAAAAACATGTACGGCAAAAAAGTCCTGGGCGTCGCGCGCACCACTTTCATCATCGGCCCCGACACCAAGATCAAGCACATCTTCAACAACGTGAAAGCCGAAGGCCACGCCGAACAAGTCCTCGCCTATCTGAAGAGCGCCGCCTAAAAAGCTCGCGTGGTGACGGGGCTCCGCCCCGTGCAAGTCGCCCGCAGCCACAACATCTCTTGAGGCCTCCAGTCCGCTGCCCATGACCAAGCCAGACCGCTCTACCTTGCTGAAATCTGAATTCTTCAACCGCGACCCCAGGCGCGTGGCCCGAGCCTTGCTCGGAAAGCTCCTGATCCGCAACACGCCCCGCCGAATCCTCGCCGGCCGCATCGTCGAGACCGAAGCCTATCTGGGCAAAAACGATGCCGCCTCGCACTCAGCCGCGGGCCTCACCCCGCGCAACGCCGTCATGTTCGGCCCACCCGGCCACGCCTACGTCTATTTCATCTACGGCAATCACTTTTGCCTGAATGTCTCCTGCCTCCCCGAGGGCGTCGCTGGGGCCGTCCTCTTCCGCGCATTGCAGCCCGTGTTGGGCATCGAAACATTGGCGGAAACAAGAGGCATCGACCTCCCTCGCGACGTCGCTCTCTGGAAGCCTGCTCTGCTGAAGAAAATTTCTTCCGGCCCAGGCCGCATGGCCGCAGCCCTGGGAGTCACTCGCGAACGAGACAACGGGAAAAATTTCACGAGCCTCCGCTCCGATCTCCGTATCGTCGATGACGGCTATCGCCCGCGCCACATCCTGGTCACTCCGCGCATCGGAATCCTGAAATCGGCAGAAAGCCCCTTCCGCTATCTCATCGCGGAAAATCCCTTCGTTTCAGGACGCAGCACCCTGCGCTCATGACCGCATTCGGTCATCCTGCAAGTCGATCAAA
>JAYUJG010000175.1:0-8073 GCA_043765355.1 Acidobacteriaceae bacterium
TCTCACCATCACACTGGATCCCGCGGCGCTCACCTTTTCTTACATCAACTTGTCGAACGGCGACACCGGCAACAACATTCCTTACATCGTGAATCCGGACGGGACCTATGCGCTGCAGGATCCCCAGGGCAACCTCGTGGCCGCCTATGAAGTGCCGAGCTTTGGCCTGCTCGTGCAAGCCGCAAAGGCGGGGCCGAATCACAATACTCCGGCACTGATCACGGCCGTAGCCAAGGGCACCAACATCTCCACCACAACTTGGGCGAACCAAACTTTTAACTACATGCAATTCCGTACATCGTCCGGCGGGTTGGAGGTTGGCTCGGTGGTGATGGATGGGCAAGGCAACGTGAACAACGATTCCTATTGGCCCTACGGGGCATCGAGTGGCCAGACATCGTTTCACACGGGCACTTTCAGCGCCAGCTCGTTCACGCCAGATCCCTCGGGCGCCTTCATGACAATGCCAAACGGCAGCGGAGGGTTTGACTACGTGTTCGGAACGCCCAACGGCGTGTTTGCCGTCGACTCCTCGAATGGTGCCATCATTGGACTGAAAAAAGCCGCCAGCAAGACTTTCGATCCGGCGACGGCCGGGACCTACAAGGCGATCTATTACCAGAAAACCGGTGCGAGCACAGGCGTTGGCAATGTCGAGACGGGCACACCAAGCCTGGGGAAGGCGACCATTGTGGTCGGTTCGAACGCGCAGATCACGGTGCAAGACAGCCTGGGCGCCACCATCGTACAGACCAGTCTTACCCCGGTTGCCGACGCGGCTTATCTCTTTGGCGCGGGGGAACTCACGGACCCATGTTTCGGACTATTCACCTTCCGCATAACCACCGCCAACTCGCAGCAGGATGTGTTTGTAACCTTCGTCGATCACGCATTGCTGTTTTCGTCATTCACTGAAGTGCTGCCGGTAGCGCCGGGCAACACCTACGACTATCTATACGGGGTCGGCCTGAAATAGCCGACTTTCGAGCTTCGCCGACCTCGCCGTCCCCACCTGCCGCAATCGTCCACGGTTGCCGGCAGGTGGCGCTTTTTTCTGTTTCCGTTGACGCCCTCAAAATCCAAATTGCAGGCTAGACCGTACCTAATCCGAAAGAGACCTCAATTAAAAACTGGAAGGATTTCGAGCATATGAAGCGCAAGGGTTTGATCGTAGTGATGCTGATGGGGCTGGCAGCGATGTCGGCTGTAGCGGGAATGAAGAATCCGATGGTCGGCGGGCAAGAGATGTACCCCTCCAAAAACATCATCGAGAACGCAGTCAACTCCGCGGATCACACGACGCTGGTTGCCGCGGTCAAGGCAGCTGGACTCGTGGAAACGCTGGAAGGGGCTGGCCCGTTCACGGTGTTCGCACCCACGAATGCGGCGTTCAGCAAACTCCCCGCCGGTACGGTGGACACGCTGTTGAAGCCGGAGAACAAGTCGACCCTCACCAAGGTGCTGACCTATCACGTAGTGGCCGGACGACTCTCTGCACATGACTTGATGAAACAGATCAAAGAGGGCAAGGGCACGGCGGAACTAACGACAGTGGAAGGCGGCAAGCTTTGGGTCACGTTGCACGAGGGCAAGCACATCGAGCTCAAAGACGAAATGGGCGGGACAGCCATGGTTACCATTGCCAACGTATTTCAATCGAATGGCGTCATTCATGTAATTGACACTGTCGTGATGCCCAAGTAAACACACAATCGCAGCCGGATTGTATCTTCGAACGATCCTTCGGCCCCGCTCCGGCGGGGCTTTTTCTTGGACGTCCTCACTTACCATCTCTGGGTGCCGATCGCTACTTGATATCGCCGCACGATGCACTGAGGTATTTGGAGCTGATGGTAAAGTCCATGGTCATGGTTCGACCGTTGCCGTTGGTGACGGAGTGCATCGTGCCCCGCACGCTATCGCTGCCGATCGCTTCCATCAGCAGAGTTCCGTCGGAGGACGACTGCTTTTCTTCGCAATGAAATTTCACCTCCAGCTTGCTGCCGGTTGAATTGACAACGGTGCGCGTGCAGTCTCCACGGCTGGCGCTAAACGCGGAGTGCTTTTCGAGTTTCTCTTTGGTGATGCATTCTTTGCGAACGTCGGTGCTGGGAGCGCCTTTCAGCATGGCTTCGATGCGGGCGCGCTGTTCCGGTGGCATTTTGGCCAGCGCCTCGGCAGGGATGTTGGGAGTGGCCGGCATCCCGGTCATGGAATGAGTCACGGTCATTTCCCACAAACCTTCCTTCACGTTGAGCGGCATGATCGCGTCGGACGCCCACACCCCCAGCGAGGCCATCACGATCAGAACAAACAAAAGTTTGGTTTGCATCGGCACTCTCCACACTTTGTTGACTCGAGTTGCGTGCAACAGGATGACACACGACAAAGTGGGGGGCAAATCAATTGTGGGAAGATCATTGACGGGAGTGGTTCTGGACGACGGTGCCCTCGATGCCATTTTAATATCCGTCGAAGCGGATGCCTGCTGTACAAATCGAGATGATGGCGCTATAAATAGCGGACATCTTGTACCCTAACGGGGCAAGGAAGGTCACGCCGGGGATCCCTTGTTGTTCGCCAATGCGCCGTACACCAAACCCAGAACACTCGATGAAGCGGTGAGCCTGCTGGCCGCCGGAGACGCGCTGATTCTGTCGGGCGGAACGGATTTTTATCCCGCCCTCGGCGACCGCGTCCTGCGCGACCCCGTGGTGGACGTTTCCGCCTTGGGAGAGTTGCGCGGCGTTTCGCGCGAATCCGATCACTTCCGCATCGGCGGCCTCACCACCTGGACCGACGTCATCCGGCATCCCCTGCCCCGCTGTTTTGATGCGCTGAAGAGCGCGGCTCGCGAGGTGGGGTCGGTACAGATTCAGAATCGCGGGACGGTGGCGGGAAATCTGTGTAACGCGTCACCGGCAGCCGACGGCGTGCCACCGCTGTTGGCGCTCGATGCCGCAGTCGAGTTGGCGTCGAGGTCGGGCTTGCGGAGAATGCAGCTGGCTGATTTTCTCGTGGGTAACCGCAAGACCCAACGCAGGTCAGATGAGCTGTTGACGGCAGTGCTGATTCCACGAGAGGTGGAAGATGCGTTCTCGGCGTTCTTGAAGCTGGGAGCGCGGCGCTATCTCGTCATCTCGATTTCGATGGTCGCGGTGGTGGTGAAAACCGATGACAAGGGCAAGGTCTTGGACGCGCGTATTGCCGTGGGCTCATGCTCGGCAGTGGCGCGACGGCTACGCGGGCTTGAGCATGATCTGGTCGGGGTCTCGCTCCGCGACGGACTTGGCCGGTTGGTGAACGCCGAGCATCTGGCATCGCTGTCGCCGATCGATGACGTGCGCGCTACCGCGGAATATCGCAAGGACGCTTCCCTGCTTCTGGTGCAGCGAGCTTTGGACTCGTGTCTGCAGAATCAGCGCCTGCAGAATCAACGCGTGGAGAATCAGTGATGGTCATCGCGTTCACGGTGAATGGCCGGGCGGTCGCGGTTTCGAGCGCGCCCATCCAGCGGCTTTCTCGCGTATTGCGGGAAGATCTCGGCCTCACCGGAACGAAAATTGGATGCGACGCGGGCGATTGCGGAGCCTGCACGGTTTTACTGAATGGAGACCCGGTCTGTGCCTGCCTGGTCGCGGTTGGACAGGCAGAGGCATGCGACGTTACCACCGTTGAAGGATTGGCGGCGAGTAGGTCGCGAGGCGCGTCATCGAGCGTCTCGATCGGCGCGAAATTGCAGGGAGCCTTTCTGGCACATGGCGCGGCTCAGTGTGGAGCGTGCACTCCTGGAATGCTGATTGCAGCGACGGCCTTGCTGGAGAACAACGCTGCGCCTGACGAAAACGAAGTGATGGACGCGATTGGCGGTGTGCTTTGCCGGTGCACGGGCTATCGAAAGATTATCGCGGCGATACTGGACGCGGGAGGTAAGCGTACCATTTCGCCATCCCTCGAGCCCGCATCCGGCAAGGCAGTTGGAAAGAGGTTGGTCCGTCTCGATGGCCAACGCAAGATCGACGGCAGCGAAATATTTGGCGCGGACGAGACTCCCGCCGGAGCGCTTGCGGTGCGAGCGATTCGCAGTCCACATCATCGCGCCCGATTTCGCTTCACCGACTTGGCGGCATTTGTTCGAGACCACCCGGGGATTGAGGCCGTATTCACGGCGAAGGATGTGCCCGGGCGAAATTGCTATGGCGTGATTACGCCATTCGCGGATCAACCGGTGTTTCCAAACGACGAGGCGCTCTATCGCGGAGAAGCGGTCGCGGCGGTGGTCGGTGAAACGGCGGCTGTGGAAGCGCTCGATATCGCGGACCTCCCCGTGATTTGGGAAGAGTTGCCGCCGCTCGGCGATATCGACGCTGCATTGGCTGCGGGAGCGCGGCTCATTCACGAGAATCGGCCGGAAAATATTCTGGTGCGGGGGCGCGTGGTACGCGGCGATGTCGACAAGGCGCTGGCCTCGGCCGACATCGTGGCGGAGGGCTCTTACGAAACGGGCTTCGTGGAACACGCTTATATTGAGCCCGAGGCGGGATTTGCGCGCCGGATTGCAGACGGGGTTGAGATTCAGGCCTGCACCCAGTCTCCGTATATGGATCGAAACGATATCGCCGCGATTCTTGGGATCGTGCCGGAGAAGGTACGGATTATTCCGACGGCGGTCGGTGGAGGATTTGGCTCGAAGCTCGATCTTTCGGTACAGCCGTTTCTGGCGGTTGCGGCATGGCATCTCGGGAAGCCGGTGCGCATGGTGTATTCGCGAAACGAGTCGATTGTGTCGACTACAAAGAGGCATCCGGCGCGGATGAACCTTCGCGGCGGCTGCTCGAAAGACGGCAAACTCGTCGCGCTCGACTTTGCCGCGGATTTTAATACCGGCGCGTACTCATCGTGGGGGCCCACGGTATCGGCGCGGGTGCCGGTACACGCTTCCGGTCCTTATTATGTTCCGCACTATCGAGCGTTGACGCGGGCGGTGCACACAAACCTGGTGCCGGCCGGGGCATTTCGCGGCTTTGGAGTTCCGCAGGCCGCCATTGCGCAGGAACAACTCTATGACGAACTGGCGGATCGCGTTGGGATGGATCGGTTGGAATTTCGCATTCTGAATGCGCTCGACGATCGAACGCCGACTGTGACTGGACAAGTGTTGGGACAGGGCGTCGGCATTCGCGCTTGCTTGGAGGCATTGCGTCCGAGATGGAAGGCGGCTCGCGGCGAAGCTGCGAGTTTCAACTTGATCGCTGTCGGCCCGCTAAGGCGCGGCGTGGGTGTCGCCGGAATGTGGTACGGGTGCGGCAACACTTCCCTGCCCAATCCTTCAACGGTGCGCATCGGATTGAAACGCGATGGCAGGATCGCGTTGCATCAGGGCGCGGTCGATATTGGACAGGGGTCGAATACGATTGTCACGCAGATCTGTGCGGACGCGCTGGGCGCGCCGATAGAGCGCTTTGATCTGCTTTCAGCAGACACATCGATCACTCCGGATTGCGGCAAGACTTCGGCTTCGCGTCAGACGCTTGTAACCGGGAGGGCCGCGCAGATGGCGGGTGAGAAACTGCGGCGCGAAATTCTTAAACTCGCGGGGGCTTGCGA
Source organism: Acidobacteriaceae bacterium (assembly GCA_043765355.1). Classification (GTDB taxonomy): domain Bacteria; phylum Acidobacteriota; class Terriglobia; order Terriglobales; family Acidobacteriaceae; genus Acidiflorens. The sequence goes on from JAYUJG010000175.1 coordinate 5,608, forward strand.
TTGCGCGTCGATTTTATTTGACAACGATGGCGTGACGGTGAGCGATGGAGAGAAGGCTCAGGCGCTCCGGCTTCGCGATTTGCCGCTTGATGCTCACGGTTATGTGATCACGAGCGAGGCGACGTTTGATCCGCCGACGAGTCCGCTCGACAAAGACGGGCAGGGAGTCCCCTATGCCGTGTATGGCTTCGGCGCGCACATGGCGGAGATCGAAGTTGATGTTGAACTGGGTACGGTGCGAGTGTTAAAAGTTACAGCGGCGCACGATGTGGGGCGCGCGATCAATCCGACGCTGATAGAAGGACAGATTGAAGGCGGCGTCGCGCAGGGATTGGGAATGGCCTTGATGGAAGAATTCTTCCCTGGACGCGGTGAGAACCTGCACGACTATTTGATTCCGTCGGCCGGAGACATACCGCCCATCGAATCCATTTTGATCGAAGACCCCTCGCCCATCGGCCCGTTTGGGGCGAAAGGGATTGGCGAGCAAGCGGTGATCCCGACCGCGCCGGCGATTTTGAACGCGCTGCATGATGCAACCGGAATTCGTTTGCGCAAAATCCCGGCGACTCCCGATCGGGTCCGGGCGGCGATTCTCGCGGCCGCCAACAATAAGAAGATGGAGCACCCTCGTGGCTGACAACGCAATTCGTTGCGATGCTTGTCCGGTGCTGTGCTACATCAAGCCGGGGCGGGCCGGATCGTGCGACCGCTATGCGAACCATGCTGGGCAACTGGTTCGGCTTGATCCGCATGTGGTGCTCGAGCGCGCTGTATCGCGTGGCGATACGGTTGTTCCCTTCCTGGAAAAGTCTCGCGAGTGGGACGGTTCGCTGGTGAGCGGCGAGCATACGTTTGTGACCGCGATTGGGGCGGGCACGACGTATCCGGATTACAAGCCTGCGCCTTTTATTATTTCGTCGGAAATCGCGGGCGTCGATATGGTCACGGTGGTGACCGAGGGAATATTCAGCTATTGCGGCGTGAAACTCAAGATCGACACCGATCGCCATCTGGGCGCGGAGTGCAGCACGGTGCGCGCGCAAGGCGAGGCGGTGGGTCACGTCACGACGAACGAATATGGATCGCAGATGCTTTCGCTAGGCGGCGTTCGTCACTTGACCGGAGGAAGCCGACACGAGGGCACGGCCACTTGCGATGCGTTGCTCAACCTGTGCAATGGCAAAGCGGTTGAGCTAGAGATCGAAGGCGGCGCGAAAGTGCTGGTGCAGGCTGGCAAGGCGCCGATCGTCGATGGCGTGCAAGAGGAGCGCATGCGCGTCGGCTGCGGGTCGGCGACGATCGGCATGTTTGCCAAGCAGTGGTTTGGAAAGGTCGATGAAGTCGTAGTCGTGGACGACCACATCACCGGCGTGTTGTCAGAACATCAGGCGGGGAAACTGCTGGGCGTTGCGGAAACCGGCATCAAGATGAAGGGGCGGCGATCCACGCCGGGGCGATATTTTCGCGTCGCCGAGCCGGGAACGTCGTGGGGCGGAACTAACATTGACGATCCGCTTTCGATCCTTGGGCCGTTTGATGGCAAGGTTGCGACCGCCGGCTTGCGACTGCTGATGGCCAGCACTACGGGCGAGCATTACGCATATTTTGAGTTGGATGAGGAACTTCGTCCAGTGGAAAAAGAATTGCCGGCTGCGCTTGCTGAGTCCGTGGCGCGCATTCGAGAAAACTGTGAGCCCGCGCTTTGCACGGTGCTGTTCATGGGCGGCGCGGGCGGCTCGCTGCGTGCTGGGGTTACCGAGAATCCCGTGAAGCTCACGCATTCGGTGCGCGATGCGTTAACTCGCGTCACGTGCGGTGGCGCTCCGGTGTATGTTTGGCCGGGTGGCGGAATTACGATCATGGCTGACGTGAGCCGCATGCCGGAAAATGCGTTTGGCTATGTTCCGACGCCGGCGTTGGTGGCCCCGATCGAGTTCACGCTGAAGCTTTCTGATTACGCGAAGCTTGGCGGATATATGGATCATGTGCGTCCCCTGAGTTCAATCGAAGCCGATCGCAATGCAAATTCAAATTCCAATGATGAGGGCCGGCGGCGACTGACCGCCCGAGCTGACAATCCCTGGCCGCTGGCTTCCGGAGCTCCGGCCGTGGAGAAGAAACAGAAGTGAACGCACGCGCGCAAATTCGCATGCTTCCCGATGGATGCCGCCTGCATATGCACGACGGCCCAATCGATGTGATCGTCCAGGCTTTCGGTGCCGGCGACGAGGTCGAACGCGCTTATCGCGCGGCGGCGTCTCGCTTCGTCGAGATACTGGATGAACTGTGCCGCGAGCTTGCATTTCTGCGGCGGCCTGTTTGCGTGGATGGCGATCTTCCGTCGGGTGCAATCGCGCAGCGAATGTTGGCGGCGGTTCGTCCCTATGCTTCGCTCACTTTTATTACTCCGATGGCCGCCGTGGCAGGCGCGGTGGCGGAGGAGATTCTTTTGGCGATGACTTC
>JAYUJG010000176.1:0-33591 GCA_043765355.1 Acidobacteriaceae bacterium
TCCGTGCCTCCGTGTCTTCGTGGTGAAGAGATTCTTGCTAGACTGCCCTCATGCTCGATCACGCAGAGAATGACGGGCCGTTGGAGCGAGGCGAAGCCATAGGAGGTCCGTCGCTGTTTCTGGTCGCGACGCCGATTGGCAATCTTGAAGACATCACGCTGCGGGCGCTACGCATTCTGAAAGAAGTTGACCTGATCGCCTGCGAAGATACGCGGCAGACCCTGAAGCTGCTCAATCATTACGGCATCCAGACGCGGCTGGTCAGCTATCACGAGCACAACGAGATGACGAAGGCCGCCGAGCTGGTCGTCGATCTTGAAGGCGGCGCGAAGATTGCGCTGGTCACCGATGCGGGGATGCCTGGCATCTCCGATCCGGGGTTTCGGCTGATTGCGCTGGCGATCCGGCATCATGTGCCGGTGGTGCCGATTCCCGGGGCATCGGCGTTTCTGGCGGCGTTGGTGGCTAGCGGACTGCCTACGGATTCTTTTCGCTTCAGCGGATTCCTGCCGTCGAAGTCGGGGCAGCGGCGCAAGTTACTGGAAAGCGTGAAAGATTCTCCGCGCACTCAGGTGTTTTACGAGGCTCCGCACCGGCTGCTGGAGACGCTGGCCGACGTTATCGAGGTGTTGGGGAGTGACCGCCACGTCGTGGTGGCGCGCGAAGTGACCAAGCTGCACGAAGAGTTTCTGCGCGGGCGAGTGGGAGAGATATTGCAGCAGTTCAAGGCGCGCGGGGGTGTGAAGGGGGAGATTACGCTGCTGATCGCGAAGCAGGAAAGCTCCGAGCCCCGAGCCGCGAACTCCGAGGTGAGCATTGCGCAGCGGGTGCGAGCAATCATGGCTGAAGAAAAGGTCGACGAAAAGGCCGCGCTGAAGAAAGTGGCGAAGGAACGCGGGATTGGGAAAAGCGAAGCTTATCGGGAGTGGCAGCGAGGGAAATAATTGCAGGTGTGGCATTGCCGCAACTTAGCTTGCTCAATTGATTAGCATTGATTAGTCATGAAAACCGTTGTCAACCATATGCCCCTGACCAAAGCCCGGGTGAATCTAGGTCAGGTGGTTCGTCGAGTGCACGTCGACCGTGAATTCTTCATTCTAGAAAAAGACGGTATTCCTGTTGTGGGCCTCATGCATGTGGATGATCTTGAGGATTATCTCGATATGCAGAACGCTACAGTAAAAGAGCAGATAGAAACGAGCACTGAGCAGTATCGTCGGGGAGCGTCCCGTAGCGCTCATGCATTCCTAGCCGACTTGGCAAAAGTCAGCAAATCGCGCAAGAAAAAATAAGACCAAAGGAAGTTAGATCGTCATGGGACGCTGTTTCGAGTCCTTACAACTCCCGCGTTCGAGCGGGAATTCAAAGCGATCTCCAGAAAAAACTCAATCCTGAAGGATTAAAAATGGAGGAAGCGTCCATGCCGCCAGTCCCCAGAGGAAGAAAATTGAGAAGTCGTTCCAAAACGTAAGAGCGTTCACTTTAACTGAAGCTCTTTCTTTACCGCTTCGCTAACCACTTTCCCATCCACGCGCATCCCCGCTGCGGCGAACCGGGCCATGGCGGCTTTCATCACCGTGCCCATATCTTTCATCGCGGGGGCCGGCGTCATCTCGGCGATTGCAGCTTTGACTCCGGCGGTGATTTCTTCGGCACCGGCTTCTTTCGGCAGATAGGTTTCGATCGTCTTGATTTCGGCGGCTTCTTTGTCGGCCATTTCCTGGCGTCCGCCTTTGGTGAACTGCTCGATCGACTCTTTGCGCTGCTTGATCAGCGTGGTCAGGATCTGTTGCGATTCCTTGTCGTCGAGAGGCGCCATCTTGTCGACTTCTTTATTCTTGAGCGCAGTCTTCACCATGCGCAACGTCGAGAGGCGCTGCTCTTCGCGCGCCTTCATGGCGGTGACGATGTCTTTCTGGATCTGGTCGATGAGGGGCATGAAACGATTATAGAACGGCAGTAACAGGTCAGAGGCTAGAGGTCAGATTGCAGAGGTAGAAGCGATGACGCAAGCCATCGTGTGGACCGATGGTTTTTACCTCTGCAATCTGACCTCTCACCTCTGACCTCGCTTCCGGTTCTCCCCGCGCTCGACTATTCTTAGTTCTCCATGCTCAAGAAAAACAGACTGTTCACTCCCGGACCGACTCCTCTTCTTCCTGCTGCGCAGGCGGCGATGGCTTCTTATGGCGCGCACCATCGGACGGCCGATTTCCGCGCCCTCTTCACACGCGTGCTCGCCGACGTAAAGGAATTCATTGGCACGAAAAACGATGTGCTGGTGCTGTCTTCGTCGGGGACGGGGTTTATGGAGGCCTCGATTTCGAACCTGACTTCTCCGGGCGACAGGGTACTGGTGCTGACGGCTGGAAAATTTGGCGAGCGCTGGGTTTCCCTGGCCAAGGCGTTTGGCTGCGTCGTCGAGACAGTAGCAGCTCCTTATGGCGAGACGCTTTCTTTGGACGAAGTACGCCGCAAACTGACGCCGGAGATTCGCTGCGTTTATGTGCAAGGGACTGAGAGTTCGACGGGCGCGCGGCATGACGTCGAGGGAATCGCGAAGCTGGTGGGCGCGTTGCCCGATACTCTTTTCGTGGTTGACGCGATCACCGGGCTTGGGACCACGCGGCTCGACGTCGACGCGTGGGGAATCGACGTGATTATTGGCGGATCGCAGAAGGCCCTAATGATTCCGCCGGGGTTGGCCTATGGCGCCATCAGCGAGCGGGCCTGGCGGCGGATGGAGGCGGCGACTTCTCCGCGGTATTACTTTGATCTACGAAAAGAACGGAAATCGGCGGCCAAGTCGGAGACGGCTTATACTCCCGCAACTTCTTTGTTCGCGGGATTGGCGGCGGCGTTTGATTATGTGCGCGACATGGGCGCGGGGAATCTGGCGGCGGGGCGCGATGCGCTCATCGCCAACGCGGAGTTGTGTGCGGCGATGACTCGATCCGGGGTGCAGGCCCTCGGACTGAAGTTGTTCGCGCCAAACGCTCCGGCGGCGGCGATGACGGCGGTTGCGGCGCCGGCGGGGACCGACTCTACCGCTATTTGCAAGCGCTTTCGCGATCAGTTTGGCGCGGTCGTGGCCAATGGGCAGGCGGAGATGAAGGGCCAGCTTTTCCGCATCGCGCACATTGGGTATTACGATTATTTGGATACGGTGGGAGTGCTGGCCGCGCTGGAACAAGTGATTGCGGAGACGACCGGCAAGGCGGTTGAGTTTGGATCCGCGGTGCGAGCGGCGCAGGAAGTTTACGCGAAAACGCTGCCGTAGAGACGCGGCTTGCCGCGTCTCTACAGGAAATTTTGCCCTGGCGGCCTGAAACGGGGCGGAGCCTCGTCACCACACGGACCTGGGGAAGGGTTAGGAGTCCAGCGCTTCTCTTCGCAGCTTGCGGCTCTCGGCCAGCAGCGACATGGAGTGCATCAGGTTTTGCAAGGTGACGATGCCTACCAGGCGTTGTTCGTCAACGATCGGAATGATGCTGAGATTGCGGGCGGAGAGTTTGCGAAAGGCGGAGGCCAGCGACTCCTGTTTGGCGGCCACTTCGAAGATGCGATTCATCACCGACTGGACGTAGCCGTTGCCTTCGGCGCGCAGGGCATCGATAATTTTTTGTCGGGAGACCACGCCTACCATGTCGCTTCCGCGCACCACCGGAAAATCATCCTGTAGCGTGTGGACGGCTTTTTCGAGCGCGTCTTCCAGCGTGTCGGCGGGCGACAACGTGGCGAAGTCGGTGAGCATGACCTCCTCGAGACGCACGCTTTGCAGGACGGATTGAAATAGCGCCGAACGTTCTTCGAGCTGCGCTCCGGCAAAAAGGACGAAGCCGATCATCATCAGCCAGTAGCCATCCCAGCGGGTTTCGGGACGGCTGCTGATCAGCATTCCGAGCATGATCATCAGAATGGAAAAGACGTGGCCGATGCGGACGGCGCGCTGGGTGGCTCGCACCATGTCGACGCGGCGCGAAAACAAAGCGCGCAAAACCCGGCCGCCATCCATGGGATAGGCCGGCAACAGGTTGAACAATCCGAGGTAGAGGTTGGCCCAGACGATGCTTCGCAATAGAGCACTCGGGTGCAGAAGCGGCCTGGCCGTTAGGGAAAAACCAGGAATGACGGCCAATAAAACGAGCGCGGAAACGCCGGCGATGAAGAGATTCACCAATGGTCCAGCGGCGGCGATGCGGATGTCGCGCTTCCAGGCGTTGACTGGATTCGTGATCGTATGCCCCTCGCCCAGAACGGTGATTCCGCCAATCGGCAACAGTACGATAGCTTTGGCTGGAATGCCCGAGCCGCGAGCGACGAGCGCGTGACCCAATTCGTGCAGAACGACGCTGCCGAAAATGATGCCCACCAGCGCGAGTCCCCGCAGGGCGGCATTCGGATCCTGGGCGGAGTCGGCGGTGCTCCATACAAAGACGAGCAGGAACAGGAACGTCAGATGAACGCGGATATCGATTCCAAAAAGACGACCGACCGGGATGGACCAACTGCGCATCGACATGCCTACCAGTATTCTATCTACTTAGACACCGATTGACGCGGCAGGGATGCGAAGACGGGTAACGGAAGGGATGGGAACGGTCGTTGCTCGATAGTCGACCAACGACTGCACTTCCCTATCGAGCAAACCAAACCATGCGCGTGATTGCTGGACTCTATCGGCGGCGGACTCTGCGGTCTTTGCCTGGGCTTGAGATTCGTCCAACTTCGGACCGACTGCGCGAGACTCTGTTTAATGTGCTGTGCGCCGGCAATCCCGAGGCGCTGGCGGATTCGACATGGATCGACCTTTATGCGGGCACAGGAGCGGTGGGCATCGAGGCCCTGAGCCGCGGGGCGCGGATAGCGCATTTTGTCGAGTCGTCGAAAGCCGCGACGGATGTGATTGCCTCGAACCTCAAGTCGTTGGGGATTGCCCGCGGCTTTCGGATCGTGACTGCCGAGACGGAAAAGGGATTGCGACAGCTGGAGTCGGCGGCCGGCTTGTCTGGCAACGCGGCCGACTACGTGTTTCTCGATCCGCCCTATTCGTTGCAGGCGGAGTATGCGAAGGTGTTGAGCGTTCTGGCAGAGTCGAAATTGTTGCGCTTGGGGAGCTTGGTGATCGCGGAGCACGAGAAGAGGTTTGATCCGGGAGAGGCGTTTGGGGAATTGCGGCGATATCGGACGCTGGTTCAGGGGGACGCTGCTTTGAGCTTCTATCGGCAGCACACTGGTGGCGTTTAGTGGATTCTTCGCAAATAAAATTAAGCAAACTTCCATCGCGGGTTCGACCTAGAGGAACAAAGGCGTTGACCACAGGGGGCACAGAGAACACAGAGGTTTGCTCGAGTTTTTCTTTCCATGCGTTCCATATTTCCCGACGCACCCTTTCCCCCTCGACCTTCGCGAAAACAGCGATTGGCGCGATGCAAGGAATTTCCACTTGCCAGACGGTACTACTCTGGTTACTATGCACAACATCTTTTCTTGGCATTCCGTATCGAGATTGAGCTAGTCGCGTGTCTATGAATATCGGCGAGACCATCCGTAATTTCCGGCTTCAGCGCAGCATGTCCCAGGGCGACATTGAGAAGCGCACTGGCCTGCTGCGCTGCTACCTGTCGCGGGTGGAGAACGGGCACACCATTCCGTCCCTGGACACGCTGGCCAAGATTGCCGGGGCCATGGACTTGGCCTTATCGCAATTTTTTTCCGATGGCAACAGCAACGGCCATAAGGGATTGCCCCAGCTCTCCGACGATGAAGTGCGCTTCCTGAGCCAAATGCGCCGCTATTCGGTCAATTTGAACGACAGCGACCGGAAGCTAGTGCTGGCGATGGTGAAGAAGATGGCCAGCAGCTCGAAGTAGCGAAACGCTGACAGCGGACGGCTGACCGCTTACTGCTCACGGCAGACGGCGAGACCCGCTCTTGTAGCGCCGCCGTCCCGGCGGCTGTCCGGGGGCGTCCCGCCCGCCGCTACGAAACACTTTGTGCCGATGGTCGACTGGCACTGCAAAGCCGGCGGGACGCCAGCGTTACTAAAACCTGCCTTACGGTACTTTCGTACCACATCCGCCGTGTCCGGTGGGAATCTCGTCATTCCCCATTTCCAACGCTAAGCTGTTCACTGGGGAGTCCCTGTGACCGTTGACGAAGAACTGAACGTGCTCGACAAGCAGCTACGACGACTGAAGATCGAGTACGAGATTTTCTTCAATAATCCGACCAAGCGGCCTCCGACGGACGTGGAATGGAAAGTCACGTCGCTGATTCGCAAGTTCAGCGACAGCCCGCGCATGAGTTTCGCGCAGCGCTACCGGTACAACGAGATGGCGCAGCGCTACGCGATCCAAAGCGACCTGTGGCGCAAAAAAATGCGGATTCGCGAAGAGGGCTACCGTCGGCCGGCCGACGCGATCCTGTCGGTTCAGGGCGTGCGCGTGAGCCAGGAGCGCGAAGTAAAGCATCATCCGGCATATGGCCTCGCCCACAACGGCCACACCGCAAACGCTGAGGCGGCCGGCGATCGGCCTTTTTCGGTGCAGTGCTCGGATGCAGCTTCGGAGCGCGAGAAAGTCGAGTCTCTCTACAAGGCGCTCAGTGACGCGAAGAAAAAGTCGGGAGAAAAAGTTTCCGGCAACCTCGATTCGTTTGCCGCGTTTGTCGCTAAGAAGACTAGCGAACTGCGCAAGCAGCACCGTTGCGACTCGGTGGAGTACTCGGTCGAGATGCAGGGCGGACTGGTAAAGCTTAAGGCGAAAGCGAAAGCGAAGGCGTAGAAGCAGTTCTCAGTTTCATTCTCGGCGCCGCCTTGTCTAGCATGCCAAAGACTGAGAACTGAGAACCGGGAACTGAGAACTCCTCCCACCCTGCTAAAATCTTCCTTCTCCAAATTTCTCATCTGCTCCCGAGGGCCTTCATGTCTAAAATTCAGCGCGCCATTCTCAGTGTTACCGACAAATCCGGACTCGTTGATTTCGCCCGCAAACTTGTCGCCTTCGGCGTCGAATTGGTATCGACTGGCGGCACGGCCAAGCTGCTGCGCGAATCGAGAATCGTAGTCAAAGATATCTCCGAACTGACCGGGTTCCCCGAAATGCTGGATGGGCGCGTCAAGACGCTACATCCCAAGGTCCATGGCGGAATTCTTCATCGCCGCGAAGATGCCGACCATCTGGCGGCGGTTGCCGAACACGGCATCCTGCCGATCGACATGGTGGTGGTGAATCTTTATGCCTTCGAAAAGACCGCTGCCAAGCCCGGCGTGCTCTTTGACGAATTGATTGAAAATATCGACATCGGCGGCCCCTCCATGATTCGCTCGGCGGCGAAGAATTTTCAGGATGTCGCGGTGGTGACTTCGCCCTCCGACTATGGCGCGATCACTGAGGAGATGGAGTTCTCCCACGGGGCGCTCTCTCGGGAAACGAAGTGGCGGCTGGCGCAGAAGGCGTTTGCCACCACAGCAGCCTATGATTCCGCGATTGCTTCGACCCTCGAGCGTGTCGGCGGCGACTTCCTGTTGCACCCAGCGGATGGCTTCCCCAAGAATCTGCGCCTGTCATTTCAAAAGGTGGCCGACCTGCGCTACGGAGAAAACCCGCATCAGCGCGCCGCGATGTATTCGGACGGCTCCGGCGCGGGCGTGGCGAACGCGCGCCAGGTGCAGGGCAAAGAGCTTTCCTACAACAACATTGTCGACCTGCAGGCTGCTTGGGATCTGGCACAGGAGTTTGAGGAGCCGGTCTGCGCCATTATCAAGCACACGAATCCCTGCGGCACCGCGACCGGCAAAACGCTGGCCGAGGCTTACTTGCGAGCCTTGGAATGCGATCCCGTGTCGGCGTTTGGCGGCGTGATCGGCGTGAATCGTACTGTCGACGCCGCAGCCGCCAGCGAAATGGCCAAGCTCTTTTTGGAAGTCATTGCTGCCCCGGCATTCGATGAGGGTGCGAAGGCTGCGTTTGCCTCGAAGAAGAATCTGCGGCTGGTTGAAGTTCCTGCCGGCCTGCAGCCCTGGGTGCTAAAAAATGTTGCCGGCGGCATGCTGGTACAGGATTCCGACCTGCACAAACTGTCTGACGCGGAATTGAAAGTTGTCACCAAACGGCCCCCGACTCCGGAAGAAAAGCGCGCGCTGCTGTTTGCCTGGAAGGTTTGCAAGCATGTGAAGTCGAACGCCATTCTCTACTCGCGCGATGGGCAGATCGTCGGCGTCGGCGCGGGACAGATGAGCCGCGTCGATTCCTGCAAGCTGGGAGCAATGAAGGCGCAGCTGCCGCTTAAGGGAACTGTGGCCGCTTCGGATGCGTTCTTCCCTTTCCCCGACGGTGTCGAGGAAATTGGTAAAGCCGGAGCGACTGCCATCATTCAGCCGGGAGGGTCGGTGCGCGATCAGGAAGTGATTGAGGCCGCGGACAGGCTCGGGCTGGCCATGATCTTTACCGGAGTCCGCCATTTCCGGCACTAGGCAAAAATCGTGTGGTGGCGGGGCTTTGCCCCGCCCAGACGGGGCAAAGCCCCGTCACCACACGAAAAATAGCTAAAGCCCCTGTACTTCTGGCTCTTAGCGCGACCTCCGCTTTCTCCCCGCCACAGGGCTGCTCAAGGGTAGAATAAGCAAGTGCCAATGTCGGTGAATCAGCATCCAAGTGTTGGTGCGGGCTGCTTTTTTTCAGGTTCCAGTCGGGGCGCAGGATTTTTCATGAAAAGACAGTTTTGGATTGCCAGTTTCGTTCTTACAGGTTTGCTCGCCCAGGGCTCAGTCGCTCAGAATCACCCCTCTCCGGCCGCGGATTCTCCGGCCGCGACCGCTCCTCAGTCCGCCGCAAAGTCCAAGACGCCCGACCGCGCCGCCGCCTATTACCACTTCGCGCTCGCGCATATGTACGAGGAGCAGGTGGCTACCTACGGCCGCAGCGAATTGGCCAATAAAGCGATTGAGGAGTACCGCGCCGCCATCGAGGCCGACCCCACCTCCGCATACCTGACTTCCGGACTCGCCGAGCTTTATGCCAAGACGGGGCGCATCCGCGATGCCGTCGTCGAGGCGCAGGACATCATCAAACGCAATCCCAATAATCTTGAAGCCCGGCGCCTGCTCGGAAGAATCTATCTGCGCTCGCTCGGCGACATGCAAGCGGGAACCGGCTCTGAGAGCGTGCTCAAGCTGGCGATTGAGCAGTATGAGCAGATTGTCCGCCTGCAGCCCGACAGCATGGATGACCACCTCCTTCTCGGTCGCCTGTACCGGCTGAACAACGATCTGCAGAAGGCGGAGGGCGAGTTCAAGCTGGCCGTCAAGTTGCAGCCTGACTCCGAAGAAGCGGTCACTACGCTAGCCTATCTCTACAACGAACTGGGCGACACATCTCGCGCCGCTCAGGTCCTGAGTTCGGTGCCCAGCACGCAGCGCTCGGCGAAGCTCTATTCGGCGCTCGGTTACACCTACGAGCAACAAAAGCAATACAAGAATGCCGTCGACGCCTATCGCCATGCGATTGAACTGGACCGCGACAATCTCGATGCGATTCGCGGGCTGGCGCAAAACCTGTTGAGTGACGGGCAAGGCGACGCCGCCCTCGAACAATATAAAGTGATCGCGGATGCGAATCCGGAAGACGCGCAAACCTACGTTCGCATCGCCGAAATCTACCGCAAGCAAGGCAAGTACGATCTCGCGCTCGACGATCTGAAAAAAGCCGAATCCATGGTGCAGGACTCAGTCGAAGTTCCCTACAACATCGCCGCCATCTACGAGGCGCAGGGCCGTTTCGACGAAGCGATTCCTATCATGCGCGACCTGCTCAAGAAATCGGAGAAGGCTGACGGCAAGTACTCAAACGGCGAGAAGAGTAACCGCGCGGTATTTCTGGAGCGGCTCGGCTCGATCTATCGCGATCAGGGCAACAATGCGTCCGCCAACGAGGTCTTCCGCGAGATCATCGCCCTGGGCGGCGACGAGAACATCGAGCGCGGATATCAGCAGATCATCGATACCTGGCGCGAAGCCAAGGAATGGCAGAAAGCGACCGACGCTGCGAAAGAAGCGGTGCAGAAGGTTCCAGGCAGCCGCGATCTGAAAATGGTGCTGGCCGCGCAACAAGCCGATATGGGCGACGCCGACAAGGCGCTCAAAGACGTCCGCGGCATGTTAAAGGGCGACGGCGACGCCGACGCCGGCTCCAACTCCTCTTCCGCGTCCGATGACCGTCAGGTCTACATCACCCTCGCCCAGATGAATACGCGGCTGCGCCGCTTCAGCGACGCCGAGCAGGCGCTCGACAAAGCGGACGCGCTCTCGACCAAGACCGACGACAAGGAATATATCTGGTTCCTGCGCGGCTCGACTTTTGAGCGTGAGAAGCGCTACCCCGAAGCCGAGGAACAATTCAAGAAAGTGCTGGCCAGCGATCCCCAGCACGCTTCGGCGCTGAATTATCTCGGCTACATGCTCGCCGACCAGAACATGAAGCTGGAGGAAGCGTTCGGATACATCAAACGCGCGGTGGATCTCGATCCCACCAACGGCGCTTATCTCGATTCCATCGGCTGGGCTTACTTCCGTCTGGGAAAGTATGAACTGGCGGAAGATAATCTGGTGAAGGCTTCCCAGAAAATCAATACCGATCCCACCGTTCACGATCATCTCGGCGACCTCTACCAGAAAACCGGGAGGCTGAAGCTCGCCGCCAGCAACTGGGAACGGGCCCTCACCGAGTGGAACCGCACCATTGCCGCGGAAGTAGATCCGTCGGATCAGACGCGAGTGCAAAAGAAACTCGATTCCGCCAAGATGAAGCTGGCGCGCGAAGAAGGCGCCAAGTAACGATACGCTCTAGGTCCATCGCAAATTCTCCGTAGAGGCGCGGCTTGCCGCGTCTTCCTCTGGCATGACAAGTGGCGCACGCGGAGACGGGGCAAGCCCCGTCTCTACTGCTAGACTTGATTCATGCTCGCCGACTATGCGGTGCGCGTTGAAGACTCACGCGGACGCCGCCATCCTGAGCCGCCGCATCCCTACCGCAATGACTTTCAGCGCGACCGGGATCGCGTCGTCCATGCCCGCGCCTTTCGCCGGTTGGAAGCCAAGACGCAGGTGTTTACCCGGCGCTACTCCGACCACTTCCGCAACCGGCTCACCCACACCATCGAAGTCGCGCAGATTTCGCGCACCATCGCCGCGCAACTTGGATTGAATACGGATCTCGCCGAGGCGCTCGCTCTGGTGCACGATCTTGGCCATCCGCCTTTTGGCCATTCGGGAGAAAAGGCCCTCGACGCGGCCATGCGCCTGCACGGCATGTCGTTCGATCACAATCTGCACGCGCTGCGCATTGTCGAAGACTTCGAGCTTCGCTATGCGTCCTTTCGCGGCCTGAATCTTACTTTCGAAGTCCGCGAGGGGATCATCAAGCACTCGCACGACTACGACGCGAAAGAACACCCGGAGCTCGCCGAATATCTATTGGACCGCCGTCCGCCGCTCGAAGCGCAGTTGATCGATCTCACGGACGAAATCGCCTACAACACCGCCGATCTCGACGACGGGTACGAGGCTCGTTTGCTTACCGTCGAGCAGATTGCGGAGGGCGTGCCCCTTTTCGATTCACACTATCGCGATGCCAAACGCCGATTCCCGAATGCCGCCGAGAAGCTGGTTTTCAACGAGGCCCTAAAAAGTATTTTTGACGGATTCGTTGGCGACCTGATTGCCAATACGACGCAGCGCGTGCGGTCGGTGGGAGTGCATTCGCTGGACGACGTGCGCGCCCATCTCGATCGGCTGGTTGCGTTTAGCAATCCCGTCGAGGCGGCGCGGCGCCGGCTGAAAGATTTCCTTTACGAAAATCTTTATTACAGTCCGGCGCTGGCGGAAGAAAAAGAAGACGCCGAACGCATCACCGGAGAACTCTTCGCCCACTGGATGGAAGAGCCTGACGACCTCCCGCGCAACTACCGTGAAAAAGCGGCGCAGGAGCCTCTGGCGAGGGTAATCTGCGACTACATCGCGGGCATGACAGATCCGTTTATTTATCAACAGTACGAGAAATATTGTTGCGGACAGAGCACTTCGTAGCGCCGCCGTCCCGGCGGCTGTCCGGGGGGCGTCTCGCCCCGCTCGTCCATTGGCACAATCGAGGTTCCCTGCTAGCCCTGTCGTAATCGTGATCGGCTTTCTATTCGCTCTCCGTGAAAGAGTGGCCCTTCAGGGCCGCGTAACCTTGGTGAAATCATCGCGGGCTTTAGCCCCCGGGGCCCTTGTTTCTTTCTGGCAATCGCATTTTTCCGCAGCCTGCGAGCGGCTAGTTCGCCTCTGCTGGCAAGCCATCAGTTACTGCGTCGGCTTTCTTTTGTTTTTCCTTCGCTACCGACCATGCCAAAGCCAGCGAAACCAACATGAGCAGCGACGCCAGATACCAGGGCGCCCCGGGCAGACGATGCTCGGGGGCGATGAAGAAGGCGAAGGTCAGCGAAAAAATGCCGGGTCCAAACAGCATCGCGACTCCGCGCAACGACGCTAACGCGCCCTGCAACTCTCCTTGCTCCGACGCTGAAACGTGCTGCGTCATCAGCGATTGCGACGTTGATCCCGCCAGCGACCACAAACAATTTACCGGGATCGCAGCCATAAAAACGATCGCGGAGGGCCAGCCAAACATGAAGAATCCCGCGGCCGCGAACGTCAGGCCCATGAGCAGCGTTCGGCGTTCTCCCAGGCGCGCCACGACCGGGCCCACCATCGAGTATGAAACCATCGACGCGATCCCGATCAGGGCGAGTGAAATGCCAATCATGCGCGGGTTCCACCCAAACATGTAGATCACGTAGAGCACATAGACAGTCACATAGATTTCGTGGACAACGTATCCCAGGAAATTTACCGTGGCCAGACCCAGCAACTGTGCGTGCGAACGGAGCAAACGCAGCGCGCCCAACGGATTCGCATTCTGCCACTGTAGTTTGGTTTGGCGGCGCTCGGGGGGCAGCGATTCCGGCAGTACAAACATGCCGTAGCAAAAATTCACCAGGCTTCCGACGCCCGCAACCCAAAAGGGCAGCCGGGGATTGTGCATGCCGAGCCATCCGCCGATCGCCGGACCGAGAATGAACCCTGCGCCGAAAGCCGCGCCCAGCAAGCCGAACGCCTTGGCGCGCTTTTCGGGCACGGTGACGTCGGCAATGTAGGCGGTCGCGGTTGGAATGCTGGCGGAGGTGAGTCCCGACAGAACGCGGCCCAGGAACAGCCACCGTATCGAAGGCGCCAGCGCCATGACGAAATAGTCGAGCGCCAGGCCAAAATTCGAGATCAGCACCACCGGGCGGCGGCCGAAACGATCCGAGAGCAGGCCCAGCACCGGCGCGAAGGCGAACTGCATAAAGGCCCACGTCGTCGTAAACAGGCCGATATAGACCGACGCGCGCGCCGTGTTGCCGCCGAGAAAGTCGGAAATAAGCTTGGGCAGCAGGGGCGCGATCACCCCAAACGACAGCATGTCGAGCAGCACGGTGACAAAGATGAAGCCGAGAGCGGCGTGACGTTTAGTGAACATGCGAACTCCCCGCTGGCAATAAAGTTGAAGACGCCGATGAAATTGAAATAGAGTCGAGGGCCTTCAGCCACAGCTCCACGGCTTGATCGATGCGCTCGCGATCGTGCGAGGCGCAGTAGTCGAGCATGAAGCCGCGAAATCCGGCAATCACAATCGTGGCAAAAGCGCGAGCTTCGGCCTTGCCATGGCCCTTGCTTAAAAGCGGCTCGGAAAGAAACTCGAGCCAGTCTTCCACCGAAGAACTTAGAAACTCAGCGAACTTCTTCGGATGACGCAACGCCAGCGCATACGTCTCGAACGACAGCTTAAATGCCAGCTCGGACTCGGGCGCGCTCATCTGTTTCCAGATGGCGCGGCACGCATCGGAAGGCCGCTGGTAGCGGGCTTCACGCATCTTGCCGAAGCCGGCACGCTGGCGCTCGCGCAAGCGCCGGATCGCTTTGGCGACGAGTTTCTCTTTCGAGCCGAAGTAGTACAGCAGCACTCTCGGGCTCGATCCCACGGCCTTGGCTAACGGACGCAGCGAGAGTTCCGCGACCCCTTTCTTCGCGATGTAAGCGACGATGGCGTCAAGCAATTCTTCCGGACGAGTTTCGCTGGCAGTCCTCATTGGTAGTGACGATGACGATGACGGTGACTGCGACCGCGCGCTCTTGTGATGGCGCGCGTCTCAACCGGCTAGAGTGATTTCACACCCTTCTCAAGCAGTTCCGCGTCGCGGCGATGCATCTCAGCTTCCGAAACATCTTCGACGTGCGTCGTGATCCACCACTGCACACCGTTGGCATCGGTTACGCCACAGTTTCTGTCGCCATACGGCTGGTCAGCCGGCGGCCGGGGAGAAGACACGCCCGCTTTCACTGCTCGCTCGTATACGGCGTCTACGTCGGGAACGTAGGCGTAGATCGCGGCCGCTATCGGCGGCCATTTCACGCCAGATTGCGCCAGCATCACGATTGCGTCTCCGATTTTAATTTCGGCATGACGGACAACTCCTTCGGGGTCGCGGAACACCTGCACCGCTTTCGCCTTGAAGACCGTAGTGATGAAAGCGATTTCCTTGTCGGCGTCGGGCACGACCAGATACGGGACCACGCATTGACGGTCGGCGGGTTTGTAACTTACGAGCATCGGCCTCCTCACTGTGGAGCAACTAAAGCGAGGTTAACATAAATGAAACACATGTTTCAAATATGATTGACTGCATCGAGTCGCGGCCGTGGCGCTCGCCTCTCGGTCGCTGTCGGCGCTGCGGCGCTACAAATTCATGGCTGGCGTTAGTTGGCTAGCAGCTGGTTTACGATTGCCCGGTCGGCATTCGGATCTTTGGAGAAACTCCCCGCCTGGGATTCCGCACCCCTGGCCGCTTCTGGCCGACCGATCGTTTGCAGGGCCTGTGCCAGGAGCAGATATCCGACCGCCGTGGGCTCGATGTCGACCGACCGTTTGTAGTCCTCTGCCGCCTGCGCCAGGTTGCCAGATTTCTGCGCGATCAGGCCCAGGGCGCGATAGGCTACCGAACTCTCTGGCTGCGACCGGAGGACGGCCTCGAAATCTCTCCGCGCGCTGTCATATTGCTGGAGCGCGTAATGGCTAAGCCCGCTGTTAAGCTGCGCTCTCGCCGCTACCAGCGGATCCCCGGTGATGCGCGGCACCTTCGCAAAGCCCTCGAGCGCGGCTTGATAATTGCCGTGCAGTCGGTCGTAGTTTGCCAGAGCGAGGGTCGCGATGCCGTCGTCCGGCTGGAGGAGGAGCGCCCGCCGCAAGTGTGGCAGGGCCTCGTCCTCTCTGCCCGCCACAATCAACGCCGTCGCAAGGTTGTCTTCCGCGGTGTAGTTGGCCTCGGTAACCTCGAGAGTGTGCGTCCACAGAGTGAGATTGTCTTTCCAAAAACCTGCTTGCCGATGCAGGCCGATTCCCAATCCAACGAAGACAGCGACAGTAACAGCCACCAACACGGCGTTTGGAACCCGCCACTTCTCAGCAAGGTCGGCGGCTGTCCAGCAGACGACTACGAAAATTCCGAGCAGCGAGATGTAGGCGTAGCGGTCGGCCATCGACTGGACGCCAACCTGAACCAGTCCGATCATCGGCACCAGCGTTCCCAGAAACCAGAACCAGCCTACAAAGTAGGGACGGCGTGCGCGGTAAATCACGGCGGCCGTCGTGATGACCACAAGCAAGAGTGCCGATAGTGCCGCAGCGGCGGCGCTGATCGAATGCAGCGGATGCGGATAGAGCGGCGCGAGGTTGATTGGCCAGAAAGCCTTCCCGAGATATTTGACGTACGCAATCGCGGCATTTCCCAGGCGCAGCGAGAACGGGAGTTTCATCATGGCCACGTGGGACTGCACCTTCATCGTGATGACGGCGCTTATTGCCGATAGCGCCAACCACGACATTTTCTCCCACAGCAGAATCCAGAAAGACGCGGCGTGCTCAGGTGCATCGACTCCAATTCCGTCGCCGCGACCGAGACGCCGCAACGGCCAATAATCCAGCAGCAGAAGTACGAACGGAAACGTGATCACTTGCGGCTTAGCCATCAAGGCAACGGCGTAAGCGGCCGTGACACACAGGTATCGCCCGACGCGCGGCCGGCGCGTGTACCAACCGTAGGCCGCCAGCGCGATCAGGAAAAAGAACATGCTCAGGAGATTCTTGCGCTCGGCGATCCACGCCACCGACTCGACGTTAATGGGATGCAGAGCGAAGAATGCGGCGACTATCAGGCTGCGCCATGCGAAGCCGGTTGCAGCTCGCAAAATCAAAAACAGGAGCACTACGTTCGCCACATGCAACAGCACGTTGACCGTATGCGGGCCCGCTGGGTTCATGCCGAAAATCTGACAATCGAGAGCATGTGAAAGCCAGGTAACCGGATGCCAGTTGGACGCTTCCAGCGAACGAAAAGCCCAAACGACCGTGCTCCAGGTGAGTCCGGCGCGGACGTGAAGATTGTCGGTGACGTATGCATCGTCGTCGAAGTTGACGAATGCAGCGTGCGTAACCGGGTTATAGAGCGCAAGGGTGGCGAGCACCAGCAGCAGGCAAACAATCAAACTGCTTTCTTTCAATGCTGGAACAGTTGCCGGAAGAATGGAGGATGTTGTTTCGAGCGGGCCGTGCTTCTGTTTTGTGGAATCCGCGGATCCCATGGAACCCTAGCTGACAGCCGGCTGTTCTGCCGGGGTGGCGGAATGATCTTTGTGGCCGGCCCGGTGCTCGCGCTGGATGGCCAGAATATCTTTGTGCAGCGTATCGAGCGCATTCGACGGGATTTCAGATCCCCACTCGTCGATTTCCGTTTCGTCCCAATGGCCGTTGAGGCGGATGGCGGAGTCTGTGAGTTCCTCGGGAAAGGCGAGTCGATAGGTTCCTTCGCGGAGCAGAACGCCGCCAACCTGGCGTCCGGTGTGCATTTCGTAGATGCGGCGCGTCGAATTGCCGCCGCTGTTGGTGAAGGCCAGAAGCACTTCGCCTTCTTCGCCGTAATCGTGGCGGTAGAACCACGCCTGCGGAGCGTCGGCTTTGGGTCGCGCGCGCTTACGCCCCGTGACGGTCACGACTTCCTGCTCGGGCTTCACTTCATTCGCGGGATTGAAGTAATAGACTCGCGAGCACGATTCGCAAACCATGACCTTCTCGCCATTGCGCACTTCGTTGTAGGTCTGCGGACGCAGCTTGACCTGACAACCCATGCACTTGTGGTCGCGGACTTCGACGAGTCCGGTGCCGCGGAATTTCGCCACGCGTTCATACTGGCGAAGAATATCTTCGGAAATGCCGTGGCGCAGGCCGTCGCGCTTGGCGTTCCACTCGGAAAGTTGTTTCTGATCTTCGGCGGTGACTCTGCGCGCTTCTTCTTTTTCTTTTTCGATCTCGGCCATCTCGGCTTTGAACTCCGCCTCGGCCGCTTTGACTTCTTTGTCGCGAGCGTCGACGTTGACCATCACATCGAGGATGCGATCCTCGTTGAGGCGGACTTCCTGCTCGGCAAACTGGATCTCATGCAGCAGGGCTTTGTATTGTTCGTTGGTTTTTACGTCGAGCGATTGGTCGCGATACTTGGAAATTTTGCCTTGCAGGTCTTTGATGTTGCCTTCGAACTTCTTGCGGTTGGCTTCGTCGCTTTTGGCGGCGGTTTGCGCTTTTTCCAGCTGGGCTTTGGTTCCAGCCATTTTTTGTTCGATGACTGCCACACGTTTCGGCAGGGCCGCGACTTCGTCCTGCAGTCGGCGGATTTCTTTGTCCGCGGTCTGCAGCTCCAGCAATTTGTCGATATC
This sequence comes from Acidobacteriaceae bacterium, assembly GCA_043765355.1. Classification (GTDB taxonomy): domain Bacteria; phylum Acidobacteriota; class Terriglobia; order Terriglobales; family Acidobacteriaceae; genus Acidiflorens. The sequence continues at coordinate 17,846 of JAYUJG010000176.1, forward strand.
AGGAAGCATCGGTTGGGCGCGCCACAGGATGATTCTAGCATGGGCGCACTAGTGTGGAACTGCGACCCGGAGCTTCGAGCCATCACACTTCTTGTATTGGCAATCTTTGCCAGTATTGCTATCATCCGTTTAGTAAAACTTAGGAGCGGCCATGCCTACCCGCAACGTCAATTTGACCAACGAACTGGACCATTTCGTCGCCAAAAAAATTAAGAGCGGGCGTTACGAAAACGCCAGCGAAGTGGTTCGCGCCGGGTTGCGAACTTTGGAACGTGAAGAGCGGCAGTATGAGGCTAAGCTTGCCGCGCTCCGAAGGGCTATCGAAGAAGGCGATGCCAGCGGAATCGCCGAGGGCGACGTCTTTGGACGTGTTCGTAAAGCGCTCAAGCTTCCCGCAGCGCCGCGCTGATCATGGCCGCATTTAGATTTTCGCGTCGCGCCGAAGATGACTTGCTCCACATCGGCGACTACACCCTTCACACCTGGGGCAAGGCTCAAACCGCCCGCTATCTGGGCGAACTCGAGGTTTGTTGTCAGCGACTCGCCGACAATCCGGCGTTTGGCCGCTCCTGTCCTTCGGTTCAACCCGGATTGCGACGTTTTGAACATGGCGAGCACGTTATGTTTTACCGACAGGCGAGCGCTGGTATTTTCATTTCTCGCATCTTGCATCGGCGCATGCTTCCCGATATACACATCTTCGAAGATCGCGACAACGATTTGTAATAAGGAATTGCGGAGCGCTTTGTGGTAGCCTGCGAAGTTTGGTTGGTCCCGTTCCAATCGCAGGGAGGCCACTCTTGAAGCTGCAGCCGACGCACTCCGTAATTTCGTTTTTGCTCGCCGTTTGTGTCTGCGCCGTCGCCATCGCGGTCGGCGTCCCTGCGTTCTGCCAGGAAAAACCCGGCAGCGTCGTTGTCGAGCGCGTCGGCGACACGACGTTCATTCAGTTACATGCACCGAGCTTTCAGGCGCTCTCGCCGCGACAGCAGGCTCTGGCTTACTGGCTGACGCAGGCTTCGATTGCCATTGATCCGATTTTTTACGATCAGATGTCCGCCTATGGCTTGCAGCAAAAGCGGCTGCTGGAGGAGATTCTGGCGCATCCCAGGGGAATCGATCCGGCGGCGATGGCCAGGATTTCTGAATTTGCGAAGTTGTTCTGGGCCAGCCGCGGCAATCACAACGACCTGACGTCGCAGAAATTCTTGCCTGACTTTACTTTCGAACAGCTCGAAAAGGCGGCTCTGGTCGCGCGCCAAAATGGAGCCTTCCAGACCGCGTATGCCAACCTCCCTCCGCTGAAAAAGCCAGGCGATGTGACGCGCGAAGTTGAAGCGCTGCGGGCTTCAATTTTTGATCCCGCGTTTGAGCCGATGACTACGGCCAAGAGTCCAGTCGACGGAACAGATACGATCCAGTCGAGCTCGAACACTTTTTATCCCGGCGTTAGCCAGGATGATCTGAAGGGATTTCAAGACAAGTATCCGCTGAACTCGCGCGTTGTAAAGGGCGCGGACAAGCTCACCGAACTCGTCTACCGCGCGGGCACGCCTGACGGTAAGGTTGCGCCTGGACTTTATGCGACGTTTCTAAAGAAGACGGTTGCGTGCCTCCAGAAAGCGCAGTCCTATGCCGAGCCTCCGCAGGCCGAAGCGATCGGTCATCTTATCCGCTTCTACCAGACCGGTGAATATTCGGACTGGGTCGCGTTTGGCACGGCCTGGGTGCAGAACGACGCCACGGTGGATTTCGACAGCGGATTCATCGAAGTGTACCGTGATGTGCGCGGTGCCAAGGGGAGTTCGCAAAGCTTCGTCACGATTACCGATAAGCCGGTCACTAAAGCCGTTACGCAGCTTGCGGAGAACGCGGCCTATTTTGAAAAAAAGGCTCCGTGGGAAGACAAGTACAAACGCGAGTCATTCAAATTGCCAGTGGTAAAGGCCGTCGAAACGCTGATCGAAACGGGCGATTTCAGCGTGGGCACGATTGGCGACAATCTGCCGAACGAAAATGAGATCCACGAGAAATACGGATCGAAAAATTTTCTCTTTATGGGGAGCAAGCGCGCGCTCGAATCAGCCAGCAGCAAGACGCTCACGGTAGAATTCGGCGCCGACGCCGCTCAGATCGAACGTGCCAACAAGTATGGCACCGAGGCGAGCGATCTTCTGGTGGCGATGCATGAAGTGATCGGCCACGGTTCGGGCAAGCTGAGCGAGCGCGTCAGCGCCGGTGCGGGAGCCTTTCTCAAGGAATATTTTTCCACGCTTGAAGAGGGCCGCGCCGATCTGATGGCGTTGTGGAACGTGTGGGATCCAAAGTTGAAAGAGCTGGGCCTGATCTCGAATCAGGAAGAAGTGGCGAAGGCCATGTACGACGGCGCGGCTCTGGTGGCGCTGAACCAGTTGCGCCGCATTCAACATGGCGACACGATTGAAGAAGATCACGAGCGCGACCGGCAGCTGATCGCGCACTATATTGCCGACAAGGTTCCGGGATCGATCGAACAATTCATGCGGGATGGCAAGACCTACGTTCATGTGACCGACTATCAAAAGATGCGGCAGGGAGTGGGCATGTTGCTGGCCGAACTGATGCGCATCAAGGCCGAGGGCGATTACGACGCGATCAAGGCGCTGGTCGATAAGTATGGCGTCCACTTCGACCCGGCGGTACGGGACGAGGTGCTGGCGCGTTATCAGAAGCTCAAATTGCCTACTTATTTTGCCGGTGTGAATGCGCACCTGACGGCCACCCTTGGCAAAAATGGCGAAGTCGCAGGAGTACAGATCAGTTATTACGATGATCCGGTCAGGCAATATTTGGATTACGGCGCGATGTATGACACGGGGCTCAGGTAAATCGGTTGCTGCCAGAATTTCGCCGTAGAGACGCGGCTTGCCGCGTCTCCAGCGGCGGGGCGCTGCGTCTCTGGCCGCAGCTTGCAGTTCTTCGGCCGCGGGACGCCGCAGACGGGGCAAACCACGTCTCTACGGCCACATTTTTATCCCAACCGTGATACATCTTATTTCTTGAGCCTCCAAACCGCCATCTTCCTGTTCTTCGCCGGAGCCCTCGGCGGCGCGCTCAACGCGGTCGCCGGCGGCGGCAGCTTCATTGCCTTCCCTGCTCTAATGTTTGCCGGGGTCGCGCCCATCGCCGCCAACGCCACCAACACTGTGGCGCTTTGGGTGGGAGTCACGGCGAGCACCGGCGCTTATCGCAAGCATCTCGACGTTTCACGGCGCGTGATGATTCCTCTGGCCGTCACCAGCGTCATCGGAGGGATCGTCGGCGCCTATCTTTTGCTGCACACACCGGCGCAAACTTTCCTGCGGGTTTTGCCGTGGCTCATGCTGGGGGCGACGCTGCTGTTTATGTTTGGCGGACGGCTGTCTCGCCGCTCCGGTGGCTCCCTGGCGGCGGATGCTTCCACTTCGGCTCTGACGGTTGCGGCCATCTTTGAGCTGTTTGTCGCGGTGTATGGCGGCTATTTCGGCGGCGGCGTTGGGATGGTCAACCTGGCAATGCTGGCGGCTCTTGGGATGACCGACATTCACGCCATGAACGCCTTGAAGACTGCACTCGGCGGGATCATCAACGGCATCGCGGTCGTGACTTTCATCATTGCCGGAGCGGTAGCCTGGAAGCAGGGTAGCGTCGTGATCGTCGGCGCGCTTATCGGCGGTTACTTTGGCGCGCACTATGCCCAGAAGCTGCCAGCGGCGTGGATTCGCCGGTTTGTGATTCTCGTTGGAGCCGCAATGACCGCGTATTTCTTCTGGAAGGGTTACCACTGAAACACAGTCTCGTGTGGTGACGGGGCTATGCCCCGTTCCGATTCGGATTGCAGACGCGCCAGCAGCGCGCCTCTAACCCGCTTTTCCCAGACGAAAACCGCTCCGGCCAAGGCGACCGGAACGAACTTTCGTAATCTGCCCTTCGGACCCATGGGTAGGGCAATATGGACCTAGAAATGTCGTCCGCCGCCGCCCAAAAACGACACCGAGGTACCCGGGTAAAACTGGGTGGGTCAATTCTCGCCCTGCTGGTGCTTGAAAACGGTCGCCAAATACGGGGCCGGATGAGTCAGCTTTCCGTGAACGGTGGCCTGCTCTCGCTGGAAAATCCACTCGATGAAGGCATCCGGGTGACGGTGCTGTTTCATCTCGGATTCAACAGCATCCGCTGCCGCGGCCAAATGCTATTTCCCATGTGGGCAACGCAGGGATGCTTGCAGCCCTTTCGCTTTCTAGAAATGCCGGAGGCCGACCAGGCCAGATTAAACCGGGAACTGGAAACCCTGGTGCGCGCAGGGGCTTCGCAGGAAGAAGAAGAGTCAGAGTAGTGATCGTAGCGCCGCCGTGCCTGGGGTGCCAGCAGGATGGGGACGCTACATTTTAGTTCGCAGCCGCTGCCACAATCTGCTCCAACGAATAGTTCTGCAACTCGCCAATCCTCTCAATCGTGATGTCGGGCCTGGGAAACTGCGCTACCAGCGCGGCGTCTAGTGCGTAGTGTCCCTGGCGCGGAAACACCGTCGTCACCCGCGCTCCCCAATGCTTCTTGATCGCCGCGAGAATTCTCACTTTGTCGTCGACCATCACATAGTGCGCCGCCGGATACTTCGCTTCCACGTCATCCAGCTCGAGCTCCTTGTGGATATAGATCAGCGCGTGACCTTCGAAGACTTCATAGAGGCCGGAGCGGTCGATCTTGCGGGGCTGGAAAACCACGTCGCCATCGCTCAAAATCACCACCCGCCCAAGGCCCTGCGCGTATTCGACCGCGTCCAGCGATTCGGGAAACAGACGGTTCGCGAAGGGGTAGTTGATCATGAAATGCGAAACGGCCAGTAACTTCGGATCGCGCGGGCGCTCCACGCGATAGCGCTGGAGCGCTCCGAGGTAGTCGGCGTATCCGAGCTCGGTGCGCAACTGCTCGAAGATTTCCCAATAGCGCAGCGCGCTCGCCTCGCCTACTTTGGCAGTGAGGTGCCGTTTTAAGTCCTGCGCGACGCGGTCGTTATCGAGGAGCGTGTTGTCCACGTCGAAAAAAAACACCATGTTTGGAGCGGCGGGATTCACGGCTTCTCCAGAGGAACGATTTCAGGGAACGATTTTTCAAATTAAAGATTTTCAGCGGCCGCGCCGATAGCGAAATGGCGAACCGAATCGTGGCTTTATCATGCCAGAAATCACGTCGGGCGGCGTAACCACGGCAGCCGTGCAGACAGGAATTGTGGCGTCGGCCACGATTTCCACAGGCTGGAGAGAGCAAGTTTTATGCGCACTACACGGGCTTGTGCAATGCCCTGCCCATGTAGTACAAATTCTTCGATCCAGTAAAGATTGAGAATGAAGCGGGCAGTAAATTTAGTCTCTGCCCACAAAACCAGGCGAATCTGTCCGCCTTCCCCAGGAGAAGCTCTACGTGGAACACATCGCCCCAACCGTAAATCATCGTTACGACACACGTTCCAGCCGACCCTGTGAATTTTGCCGCGACTTCGACCCGCAATTTCCCGAACGCCGGCCGCTCGATCAAATGGTTGCGACCAGCCGTAAAGCCATTGCTTCCGCGCACTTGACCGAGGATGGATACGTCCGGCACCGCATGCTTGAACTGCGCCGGATCGCCTCCGGTACACCCCTCACCGCAGCCTGAAACAGCGGATTTTGGCTCGTCGCTGGCTTCTCTTCAATCGTGCCGCAAATTTTTCACGCAACTTTCGCGATGCCGGCAAGTTCTAACTAGGTCAGGCTCGGAATTTCCGTGCCCCAAATTGCTGTACCCTACGCGAGGGAGACTTCCCATGCTGGCCCAGGTGCGATCCCGTTTCGTGTTTTCCTTCCTGCTGGCGCTCTCAGCCGCTGCTGCTTTGCCGGCTCACGCTCAGATCAACGGCGTTCCAGCATCCGTCACTTCGTCTGGATTTGGCGGGAACAACAACCCGAATCCCGGCGTCCGGGCAAGCGTGACGTCGCTGGGGCCGAACGGCTACGGCAACGCGCGGAATGATTTTCGAAACTGCTGCGCCAGTTTCTTCCTGCCGGCGAACCCGGCTTCGGCACAATTTTTTGGCCGCGACCGCCGTCGCCACCGCCACGACGATCACAACGACCGCGATCATTTTGCCGCGGTCTTCTATGAGCCTGCCTACATTCCATACGCTGTGCCCTACGCCGTTCCCTATGCGGTGCCCTACGCCGTCATGCCGGGCGACGAAGAGGAAGCGGACTACTACGACGCGCCCGACACCGAGTACGTACGCGCGATTGGCCCGCGGAGACCGGCGCCGCGAAGCAAGCGCGACCGGTACCGCGATTCGGATTCGAAAGCGGACGGGCCGGATGCGGATCGCGACAGCGCCAAGCCAGCGCCCGAGGAAACGGAACAGCCCCTGGTGACGCAGCCCGCGACGGTGCTCATTTTCAAAGACGGCCACAGATCCGACGTGGTCAACTACGCGATCGTGGGCGACACACTTTTCGACTTCGCCGACGGCCGCTCCCGCAAAATCCTTCTGGCCGATCTGAATCTACCCGTCACCCACAAAGCCAACGAAGACCGGGGCGTGGACTTCCAGGTCCCGGGCAACACCGGACAATAGAAATTCGTCGATTTTGCCGATGCTTCCTGTGCCTCCTGCGGTAAATCACAACAGCGCGCGCAGAAGCCGCCACCAGCACGCGCTAAAAGCCAGGCCATTCCCCGTGCCATTTCCCTCTTGACAGCGTCGTCCCAACACATGGATACTTATGCATTAGAGTGAATTTTTATTCATGTCGAAAACGGCGCGCCAAAAAGCCATTCTCAACCTGCTCGACGACGGTCCGGTCGAAAGCCAGGACACGCTGCAGCACCGGCTTGAACGCCGGGGCTTCAATGTGGGCCAGGCGACTCTGTCCCGCGATATTCACGAACTGAAGCTGGTCAAGGGACCCGACGGCTACCGCCGGGCGGGCGCGACCGGCGGCGCGGAAAGCGTTTTGCCCTCCGTAATGAATCTGGCGCGGCAGTTTGTGATCGAAATCCGGCAGGCGCAAAACCTGCTCGTGGTGAAGACGACGGTGGGCAGCGCGCAGCCGGTCGCCGCGGCGCTCGACGCTTCGCACTGGCCGGAGGTGGTCGGCACCCTTGCCGGCGACGACACCGTGCTCGTGATCGCTGCCGACAAGAAGAAGGCGCTGGTGCTGGCGCGTCGGATTCGCGACCTGTCGTAGTACGGCCCCAGAATCGGGTGTCTCGGAAATTTACGACATCGCTGAAGTGACGCCCTGATACGAACCAATTTTTTTCACAAACCAGACGTGACGAAGATAGTACGCAGCCGAAATGAGAACCGATTCCAGGGCAACGATTGATCAAGCTCATGCAACTCGCCAAACCTCATGCCTGCTTCATGCATTGTCTGCCCGCGCATCGCGGACAAGAAGTGACCGATCAAGTCATCAACTCGGTGAACTCCGTCGTTTTCGATCAAGCAGAGAATCGTTTACACATTCAGAAAGCTATACTGGTGTGGCTGTTGGGCGGCTCCGCCGGCCGCTTTTCGGCGAGGAGCGCACACGCTTATGCCTAGAGCAAATTCGCCTGCCAAGGGAAAAATCGTTCTTGCCTACTCGGGTGGGCTCGATACTTCCATCATCATTCCGTGGCTCAAGGAAAACTATGCCTACGAGGTGATCGCCATGGTCGCCGACGTCGGTCAGGGAGATGACGTCGAGGCGGTTGTCGACAAAGCTTACAAGACCGGCGCGACCAAAGTCGTCGTCGAAGATCTGCGTGAAGAATTTCTCACCGGCTACGTGTGGCCTGCGCTGAAAGCCGGCGCGGTGTATGAAAATAAATATCTACTCGGCACGTCCCTCGCGCGTCCGGTGATTGCGAAGCATCAAGTCGAGGTTGCGCTGCGCGAAGGGGCAACTGCCGTCAGCCACGGATGCACCGGGAAGGGCAACGACCAGGTTCGCTTCGAGATGGCGTACCAGGCGCTCGCTCCCGAGCTGAAAGTTGTGGCGCCGTGGCGTGAGTGGGATTTAAAATCGCGCGAAGACTGTCTCGACTATGCCGAGAAGCGTGGCATCTCGGTGACCGCAAGCCGCGAGAAGATTCACAGCCGTGATCGCAATCTGTGGCACATCAGCCACGAAGGCGGAGAGCTCGAAGACGCGGGTAACGCGCCTTTCGCGAGCACATGGCAGATCACGAAATCGCCGCAAGAGGCTCCCGATAATGAAGAGCTCGTCGAAATTGGATTTGAAAAAGGCGTGCCGGTTTCGGTTGGCGGTCGGGCACTCGATCCCGTAGCGCTGGTCGAACTCGTGAACGAAATCGGCGGCCACAACGCCATCGGACGCGTCGATATCGTCGAGAACCGCTTCGTCGGCATCAAGTCGCGCGGCTGCTATGAGACTCCCGGAGGCACGCTGCTGCTTGCGGCTCACGGCGAACTCGAAGCCCTCTGCCTGGATCGCGATCTGTTGCATTTTAAGCAGCATGTTGGCCTTAAGTACGCGGAGCTTGTTTATTTCGGCCTGTGGTTCACGCCGCTGCGCGAGGCGCTCGACGCTTTTGTAGAGACGACGCAGCAGAATCTGACCGGCTCGGTCACGCTGTCGCTCTACAAGGGCAACGTGAGCATCGTCAGCCGCAAGTCGGAGTACTCGCTCTATCGCACCGATCTTTCTTCATTCACCATGGGCGCAAGCTATGATCAGAAAGACGCGGAAGGGTTTATCCGCATTTTGGGATTGCCTTCGCGATGCCGCGCGCAGACGCGAAACAAGGTAGAGGTTCCGCAATGAAAATGTGGTCCGGCCGCTTCCGGCAGCCGCTTGACCCCGAATTTGAGAAATGGCAGCGGTCGTTCGGCTACGATCAGCGGCTGCTGCCCTTTGAATTAGCCGCCAGCCGCGCTCACGCCAACGCGCTCGAACATGCCGGAGTGCTGTCTGCCGAGGAGCTTTCGGAAATTGTAAAGGCCTTAGAAGAAATTGGCCGCCGCGCGGCATCTTCTCCAGAGTTTCTGAACGATCCGGAAGCTGAAGACGTCCACCACTTTGTCGAAAAGCAACTCGCCGCGCTGATCGGCGCCACCGGCTACAAACTGCATACCGGACGCAGCCGCAACGAGCAGATCGCTACTGACCTGCGGCTTTTCGTGCGCCAAAGCATCGACACGCTGCAAACACTGATTGGCGACTGGGTCGAGGCGCTGCTAACGCGCGCCGAATCCGCAGGCTCGACAGCAATGCCTGCGTACACGCACTTGCAGCCAGCAGAGCCTGTGCTGGTCGCGCACTGGATGCTGGCTTATGTAGAAATGTTTCTCCGCGATGCTTCGCGCTTAGCCGATTGCCGCAAGCGCGCGAACTTGTGTCCGCTCGGATCGGGCGCTGTCGCTGGAGCAACGCTCACGCTCAACCGTCAGGCGATGGCGGCGGAGTTGGGCTTTGATGCGCCGACGGCGAACAGTATCGACGCCACCAGCGACCGTGACTTCGCCATCGAATTTGTTGGCGCTCTCTCGTCGCTCGCGATTCATCTCAGCCGCTGGGCCGAAGAGATGGTTTTGTTTTCGACGGTGGCATACGGATTCGTCGAGCTACCCGAAGCCTATTCCACTGGCTCGAGCGCCATGCCGCAGAAGAAAAATCCCGACCTGCTCGAACTGGTGCGCGGCAAAGCCGCGCGGGTCATGGGATGCGCCATCACGCTGCAAACTTTAGTCAAGGGCTTGCCACTCGCTTACAACAAAGACATGCAGGAGACGCAGGAGCCTTTGTTCGATGCCTCTGACACGGTGATCTGGATGTTGCCGCTGGTGACGGGATTCATGAACACCGTCGAATTCGACGAGGCCCGGATGACCCAGGCCGCAAGCACCGGATTCATGAACGCCTGGGCCGCGGCTGCGTATCTCGTGGAGCGCGGAGTGCCGTCGCGGCTGGCACATGAGGCGGTTGGCAGGGCTGTGGCACTTGCTGTCGAGCGCGGATGCGACTTACAGAAGCTGCCGCTTGCCGATTTGCAGGCAATCAACGCCGGCTTTGACGCTGGCTTCCACTCCTGCCTTGGACTTACGGAAGTGCTTGCTCTGCACGACGTTCCTGGAGGCACCGCGCCTCGGCATGTGAAGCGGGCGCTGCAGAATGCTCGGGAGCGGGTTGCGGCGCTGCGGACGCCGGAGCCGACGGCGGCACGTTTAGGATAGTCGACCTCCGCGTATCTTTTCTCGTCCACCAATCTCATCCCACCAAGAGAACTGCAAAGAAGCCCAAGGGATCGGATGCCGTGGAATCCCACCCCTTCGACAAGCTCAGGGCAGGCTTTTGCGCAAAAAACGCGCGCAGATGGGGCACCCTCGCGCATTCGAGCTACCGCCGGTTGCGCGCAGCTTCTGCACCACCTTCACCACATTAACCAGATGGTGCTATACTTAGCTTATGAAGCGAGCGACCGTGACTCTTCCCGATGACTTAGCGGAAGCGGTGGAAAGCTATCAAGAAGCGCAGGAAGCGCCGCCTTCACTCACAACCGTTGTGCAAGCGGCACTGCGGCAATACCTCGGTGAACGTGGATTCCTGCGCAAGGGGCGCGCTCTGCGGATCACACCGGCACCGAAAGGCAGCGGCCTTCGCGACGTAAGTCAGCGGCACGACCGCTATCTGGCGGTAACTCGGTCGCAGAAATGAAGCGCCGAGCCGTGCTGGCAGACACCGGGCCCCTCTACGCTGCCGCCGATCCGGATGATTCCCATCACAAGCGCGCCCACCACGAACTGGAACGCCTGGCCCGCGAGCGCTATGACGTCCTGGTTCCTTATGCAATCTTGCTTGAAGCCTACACGCTGGTGCTATTTCGATTGGGCAAGAACGCGGCTTCGCGCTGGCTGAGCGATATGACTGACGCCGACCTGGTCAATCCGAATACAGAGGATTACAGGCAGGCGATCAGCAGAGTGCAATCGCTGGCCGATCAGCCTGTAACGTTGTTTGACGCAACGGTAGCCGCATTGGCGGTCCGAATAGGAGTTGAAGTATGGACTTACGATCATCATTTTGATCTGCTGCGGGTTGGAGTGTGGCGCTAAGCCTCGGTTCGTTTAGGGGTTTGCTGCTGAGCCTTCTTCGCACCGTGTGCATCTAAAATAGAAGATGGTTTCTTAACGGAGTGTTCCCCTGATTCTTAGCCGAGTTCTTTTCTTCGCGTTGTTTCTTCTCGCGCTCTACGCCGTCCAGCGCTTTTGGTTTATGCGGGCGTGGACTTGGATTGGCGCGCTCTCGAATTCGAGCTGGCGCTTCGGCCTTCATGCGGGATTGATTGCGCTCGCCGCTGCGCTCCTCGCTACGCTTCTTGATCCGCTGCTCGGGCATGGGATTTCGCGCATCAGTTTTGGCGGCTTCAATCTTGGCAAGTCGCTTTCGACGTTTGTCCGGCTGTGGATGGTCGCTTCGTTCTTTGGATTCCTGGCGGTCGAGTCGGTGGGAGCGGTGGAGTGGGTCACGAACATAGGCGCCAACACGGCCGCCCGCCTTCGTCCCGGATCGTTCGCCGGTGGCTTCAGTCCTTCGCGTCGGACTTTCTTTCAGTACGCCGCGGTTCTTGCGGGAGGCTTTCCATTTCTTGCCGCGACCTACGGATTTGCCGCCGGGCGCTTGCGCTACAGCATTGAACGCGTCGAGGTGCCGGTTGCTAATCTTCCGGCGGAACTTGATGGGCTGCGCATCGCTCAGCTCAGTGACATTCATATTGGCGATTACATGCCGCCACATGAAATCGCGCGCGCTGTTGCCATGGCGAACGATTTGCTTCCTGACATTTCATTTGTTACCGGTGATTTTGTTTCTAGCGAGGGCGACCCGCTGGACGCTTGCATTACAGAGTTGAGCCGGCTGCGCGCGCCTCTCGGCGTTTGGGGATGCAACGGGAATCACGAAATTTACACGGGTGTGGAAGACGAGGCGGCGCGGCTATTTCATGAAAAAGGAATGCGGTTGCTGCGAGCCGCGAATGCCGTCGTCGAGCATAACGGCGGGCACTTCAATTTGCTCGGCGTCGACTACCAGCGCGACCACATGACGAGCGGCGAGCGCAACGGGCCGATGCTTGCGGAGATCGAGCATCTGATTCGGCGCGACATGCCGAATGTCTTGCTCTCGCACAATCCGAATTCGTTTCGGCGCGCCGCGGAGCTCGGCATCGAACTCAGTCTGGCTGGTCACACACATGGCGGCCAGGTGAAGTTTGAGATTGTCGATCACAGTGTGAGTCCGGCGCGGTTGATCTCGCCGTTTATGGCGGGACTTTATCGGCTGCCAATGGCAACTGCGCTGACTGCTCACGGCTCACTGGCTAACGGTGGGCAGAAAGCGGCGCTCTACGTGAATCGAGGGTTGGGAACCTTTGGATTTCCGGTGAGGATTGGCGTGCCGCCGGAGATTACGCTGCTGACACTGCGGAGAGCGTGAAAAGGAACTTGAAAACGCCAGCATTGGTCCGCCCCTCAGCGGACCGTACGTGGTATAATCCTTAAATAAATTAAGCGCAATAAGCACCTGTAGATACAAGAACTTAGCAAGATTTAGTGCGTGTGTGGTGGCGGGGCTCTGCCCCGCCGAACGGGGCGAAGCCCCGTCACCACACGAGCATTTACTGAGAACTGGCAACTGAGAACTGACTTTCATGGCTGACGATCAGAATCCTGAACTTCCTCTTACTTCTCCTCCCGGAGGCGACGGGCCCACCGGCCCGGGCGCCCTCAACATGCAGCCCGTCAACATTGAAGAGGAGATGAAGCGGTCGTATCTCGACTATTCCCTGTCGGTGATTATCGGACGCGCGCTGCCCGACGTGCGCGACGGATTGAAGCCGGTGCATCGCCGCATTCTTTACACCATGCAGCAGATGGGTCTTGCTCCGGGACGTGCGACGCGCAAGTGCGCCCGTATCGTCGGAGAAGTGATGGGCAAGTACCATCCGCACGGAAACCTGGCGGTGTATGACGCGTTGGTGCGGTTGGCGCAGCCGTTTGCCATGCGCGCGCCGCTGGTCGATGGGCAGGGAAACTTTGGCTCGGTCGATGGCGATCCTCCGGCGGCGGATCGTTACACCGAAGCTCGTTTGACGCGTGTTTCTACCGCGTTGCTTGAAGATCTCGATAAGGAAGCGGTCGATTTTTATCCGAATTACGACGGCACCGAAACGCAGCCTGCGGTTCTTCCGGCGCGTTATCCGAATTTGCTGGTCAACGGCTCGGACGGAATTGCCGTCGGCATGGCTACGAAGATTCCGCCGCACAATCTGACTGAGATTGTCGATGCGACGATCACGCTGGTGAATAATCCTGGCGCACAGTTGCCGGAAATTTTGAAATTTGTGCAGGGACCGGATTTCCCGACCGCCGGAATCATTCACGGACGGGCGGGAATTTTTGAGGCTTACCGGACGGGCCGCGGGCGTTTCATGATGCGCGCTCGGGCCGCCATCGAGAACGTCACCAAAGACAAGCAGGCGATCATCGTTACCGAGATTCCTTATCAGGTGAATAAGGCACGGTTGATCGAGCGCATTGCCGATCTCGTCAACAACAAGACCATCGACGACATTTCCGACATGCGCGACGAGAGCGATCGCGACGGGATGCGAATCGTGATCGAACTGAAGCGCGGAGCCGAGCCGCAGATCGTGCTCAACCAGCTCTACAAGCACACGTCGATGCAGGAAGGCTTCAGCATGATCCTGCTGGCGGTGGTTAACCAGCAGCCGAAGGAAATGGGGTTGATCCAGGCGATCAAACACTTCATCGACCATCGCGTCGATGTGGTGCGGCGGCGTACTTTGTATTTGCTGAACAAGGCGCGCGATCGCGAGCACATTTTGGAAGGCTACCTCACGGCGCTCGATCATCTGGATAACGTGATCGTCATCATTCGCGGCAGCGCGAATCGCGGCGATGCTCGGGAGAATTTGGTCGCCTACTTTGGTGGCAAGAAGATTGATATCAACACTACGGGTCGCGCTCCGAAATTGGACGCCGACAAGCCGTTTACGTCGAAACAGGCCGACGCCATTCTCGAACTGCAACTGCACCGCCTGACCAAACTGTCGATTGACGAGATTTCGAAAGAATTGGAGCAGGTGCGCGAGGCGATTGCTGAATTCGAATCCATTCTTGCTTCCGAGACGAAACTGCGCAAGGTCATCATCAAGGAATTAGAAGAGGTTAAGAAGCTTTACGGCGATGCGCGTCGCACGGTGATCGAAGACGAAGCTGCGGAAATCATGCTGGAGGACTTGATCGCCGACGAGCAGGTTGCGGTCACAGTCAGCCATTCCGGCTACATGAAGCGGACTCCGATTTCAACTTATCGGATGCAGCGCCGCGGCGGCACGGGGCGGACCGGTATGAAGACGCGCGACGAAGATTTCGTCGAGCATCTGTTCATCGCGTCGACGCATGCCTTCATCCTGATCTTCACCAACACCGGGCGCGTGTACTGGCTCAAGGTGTATGAGATTCCCGACATCGCTGCGGCCGGCAAAGGCAAGCACGTTGGAAATCTCGTGGGATTACAGGCGGGAGAAACCGTACGCACCATGCTCGCGGTACGTGATCTGGAAGAAGAAAATCGTTACGTCTTTTTTGCCACGCACAACGGCACGGTGAAAAAGACTGGGGTAAAAGACTTCTCGCACGTGATGCAGCGCGGCATCATCGCCATCAATATCGAAGAAGGTGACGAGTTGGTCGCGGCTTTGCTCACCGACGGCAACCAGATCGTATTCCTCGCGTCGCATGACGGGCAGGCGATTCGGTTCGACGAGAATGACGTGCGATCGATGGGGCGCAACGCTACCGGCGTGCGCGGCATGAACCTCGGCGAGAAGGATTACATCGTCGGCATGGCGACTACGATCAAGCCGGAAGCAAAGGCGATAGTCGAAAAGAATGCGAAAGAAGGCGATGTCGCTCCTGAAATCGCCGACCTGGTTCCGGAAAAAGGGTCATTGATTCTCTCGGTGACCGAGAACGGATACGGCAAGCGCACTCCCGCCGACGAGTATCGACTTACGAATCGCGGTGGCAAGGGCGTGATCAACGTTAAGACCACGGAACGCAACGGCAAAGTTGTCGGCATCTCGCAGGTCACGGAGAAATCCGAAGTGATGCTGATCAGCCAATACGGCAAGATCATCCGCATCGAATCGAAGTTCATCCGCGAATCGGGGCGTTCGGCGCAGGGCGTACGGTTGCTGCACGTCGAACCAGGCGACCGCGTGGCAGCGGCGGTAGTGATTCCGCCGGAAGAGCCTACGGGGAATGGGACGCTGATTCAGTAATAGGTACTTATAGAGATGAGCTGCCCTTTCTGTGGTAGTACTGATGCGAGCTGGGGTCAGCCCCAACCCGCCGTCTACCATTTAGACTGCAAGCATTGCGAGCTTCAGATGCTCGATGCAGAGCGTTAGTCATGGCTTGGGCGGGCGAACCCGTTGAATGCACTTCCGGCCCTAGTCATCCTATGCGGCGGACAGTCGCCTTTCGCAGCTTACCCTCGTAATCTTTCCGCCGACCCTCAGCTTTGATGCAATAGCAAGAACTTAAAGACTGGGGACCACGCCCGCGCCGAGGAGATTATGAATCTGACAATTCTGCTGGAGTTGGTCATCGCGCTCGCGGCGCTCTATCTTCTCAAGAAGTTCTTCGTGCGAGCGCTGGTGCGAAATTGGCT
>JAYUJG010000177.1:0-2619 GCA_043765355.1 Acidobacteriaceae bacterium
GACCGCAAGGCCCAGCGGCTTTCCTCGAGAGTCTTCTGGCTTGCCTCAAACCCCAACCGTCGAGGCCACCGCATCAGGCGTTCGCGGTAGGCGTGCCCAATGGGCGGACAGGTGGCCGCCAAGCACTCGGCCACGGAGACCACGGTCGACAGATAGCAATTCAAGGCATTTGCGGGCTGCTCCGGCTCTTCCTGCTCATGCGCCAGTGTTTGTGATAGGGTTGCCACTCGCTAGCTTCATCGACAGTCTTACACTCACCCAACGTAGGCGATTCGCCTTAGGTGTACTAAGTTGCCATACAATCGACCTATGCTTCGACTCGCTTGCTGGTTTCTGCTGTGGGCAGGGCTGTTTGGCCAGAATTTTGATCCGCGTCTGCCCGCTCCTGTGCCCGCGGTCGAGGGTGACGTTCAGGAGAGCCCAAAGGTTCATTTCATCGACGTGCGGCAAGGCGCCGGCGCGCTCGCCGCTGCGTCGAATCAACGCTACACTCTGGTGTACACGGCTTGGTTGCGCGACGGCAAACAGTTCAGCGCCGTGACAGACCCCAAGAATCCCTTTCAGTTCATCCCGGGGCGGCGGCAGGTGATCGCGGGATTTGAACTGGGTTTTGACGGCATGCGCGTGGGCGGAAAACGCAGACTGTTTCTGCCTTACCAACTGGCATACGGTGTGCGCGGGAACCCGCCAGGCGTGCCTCCTCACGCTGAATTGATCTTCGATATTGAGCTGCTGTCGGTTGAGGACGTGCCGGCGGAAGTGGCCGCCGCCGATTTGTTGCTGACCTTATCGGACCTCGAAACCAAAGTGATGGCGATCGCCAAGGCCGTTCCCGAGAACCAATATGACCGGCGATTGGCGCCCGGGACAAACTCTTTCCGCGAAGTGTTGCAGGCGATGACCGCCAGCAATCAACGGCTGTTGGCGATTGCAATCGCGGCGCCACCCCAAGCGACGGGCACGCTGGCCAAAGAGACGGGCACGCTGGCACAGAGCTTTTCCGATGTTCGCAGAGCCATGGAAAGCGCACGCGGCGGCACGCTCGTCCATGAATTGCAGTTTGCAGGCAAAACCACCACGCAGCGGGGCGTCTTTATCGCGCTGGAATCTCAAATTGCGGAATATCTCGGCGAGGCCACGGTCTACGCCCGAATGATCGCGACCGCAAAATAGTATCCTCGTTCATATGAAGTTCAGCTCGCTTCTCCTGCTTCTGTGGTCGGCTCTGTCCGGAGCCACGCTGTTTCGCAGCCCTACAGTGAACAAGACCGAAATTGTGTTCGCTTATGCGGGCGACCTCTGGAGCGTTCCCCGTTCCGGCGGCGAAGCAACCCGGCTCACCTCAGGAAGCGGCGTCCACGCCAATCCGCTGTTTTCACCCGACGGCACGATGATCGCGTTCACCGGTGTGAATGACGGCAATACCGACGTGTATGTGATTCCGGCCGCGGGAGGCGTGCCCAAGCGCTTGACCTTTCATCCGGGTCCGGACATTGCCACCAGTTGGACTCCCGACGGAAAACGAATCTTGTTTTACAACGCGGGTGGCGCCCACAACGGACAACCAAGACTGTATACCGTGGACCTGAACGGCGGCTTTCCGCAGGAGCTTCCGCTGCCGGCTGGCACGATGGGGTCATTCTCGCCCGATGGAGCGCATCTGGTCTATTCGCCGATGGCGCGGGCCGATCAAAGCTGGAAGAATTATCGCGGAGGCCGCGCTACACCTTTGTGGATCGCCGATCTAGCCGACTCCAGCGTCACCAAGATCCCCCGTACCGATTCCAACGACTCTTCGCCCATGTGGGTTGGCGGCAAGATTTATTTCATCTCCGACCGCGAGGGGACCGCGGCGCTCTACGAGTACGATGTGAACACCAGAAAGGTCTCGGCGCCGTTAACGACTTCCGCGAAACTGGATATCAAGTCTGCCTCCGCTTGTTCCGACGCGATCGCCTATGAGCAGTTCGGCGAGATTCATCTTCTCGAGCTCAAGAGCAAGCGAGACACGCTGGTTCCCATTCATGTCGACGGCGATTTGGCCGGCGTGCGTTCGCATTTTGTGAACGCGTCCAAGCATATTCAAAACATGGCGCTGTCGCCTTCCGGCGTGCGGGCGGTGTTTGAAGCCCGGGGCGACATCTTCACCGTGCCCGCGGAAAAAGGCGACATCCGTAATCTGACGCAATCGTCGGGTGCCGCCGACCGCGCTCCGGTCTGGTCGCCGGACGGCAAATGGATCGCGTATTTTTCCGATGAATCGGGCGAGTATCAGCTCCAACTGCGCGACCAAACAGGGCGGGGCACGGTCAAGAAAATCGTGCTGGATCAACACCCGAGCTACTATTACGATCCAGACTGGTCGCCCGATTCCAAGAAGATCGCCTACGTAGACAAGCATCAGAATGTGTGGTGGCTGGAGATCGACAAAGGAATGCCGGTCAAGATCGACACCAATCCGTTTGAGAACACCAGTCTCATTCGTCCGGTGTGGTCGCCGGATTCGCAGTGGATTGCTTACAACCGGCAACTGAAGAGCGCTCTTTCGGCCGTTTTCGTCCACTCGATCGAATCCGGTAAGTCGACGCAGATTACAGACGGCATGAGCGATGCCCAATT
>JAYUJG010000178.1:0-6489 GCA_043765355.1 Acidobacteriaceae bacterium
CAGCGGCCCGGCTTACATCTACATCATCCTGGAATCGCTTGCGGAAGCGGGCGTGAAGGTGGGCTTACCGCGCGACGTTGCCACACTCCTCGCGGCGCAAACAACTCTGGGAGCCGCCACCGTAGTGCTTGAGACCGGAGATCATCCTGCTCTTCTGAAAGATGCAGTGACCACGCCGGCGGGCTGCACCATCGACGGCATCATGGAACTGGAAGAAGGCAAGCTGCGCGTTACGCTGATTAAGGCTGTGGTGAAGGCGGTGCAGCGGGCCAAGGAATTGGCGTTTTCGTAGTTAGCGATTCAAATAGCGAGCTGCGTTATCTGGAACTAAATTACGCGTCGATTTACCTAAGCCCGCGTACCGTGTATATCTGCGACAGAGTGCGATCATAGAGATAAACGTAGGCGCCGCCGTCGCCGGGGAGATATGAACTCCCAAGACTCGATGCGCCCGCGCCTAAGCCTTCCCCAACCGTTTTCCACAAGTCCATTTTTCCTGTCGTTGTATTCACCCGGTAGACAGAGGAAGCTTCGGCGCCCTGCCGGTTTGGGGCAACGTATAACGATGCTCCATCCTGCGACCAACCGTTCACACGATACTTCGAGTCCAATCCAGGAATCGGACGCAGCCCGCTCCCATCGAGTGGCCAAATTCCCCATTTACCATCCGGTGCTCGCACTGCCGCGCTGCGTCCGTCCGGCGAGGGACGCACCCCGTAGATGCCCTCTGGCGTGATTGGTTTTGAGTTGCCAGTGCTTATTTCAATCAAATAATCGCGCTGGCCGTGCCCCGGTTCGACTCCGATCGCCAGCAACTCCCTTGCGTCGGGCAGCCATCGCACGTTCTGGTAGTTCACATCGTCGTGCGTCAACTGTCTAGCCTGGCCAGCACCCGTCGGCACCAACCGCAGCGGGCCACCTTTGGCCGACTGCGTAATCGCCCACTTGGCGTCTGGAGAAATCGCCAAGCCCCCTCCATCACCGATACGCACCGGGGGCGATCCATCTGTGTCGCGGACAAATACGCTGTAATTCGGGCCACCGCCTTCGCCTTCTTCATCGAACAGAACCTTGCGACCGTCTCGCGTTAGATCGTCCAGAATCGACCACCCGAACCACCCCAGTTCGACTTCGCTCTTTCCGCCGGGAGGCACGCCGCGAATACCGACGCGACGCTGATTCGTCACCATCAGCGCCAGGCCGTTGCGCAGGTCTTGGAACCACATTCCTCCCGGAACATTCGCGATGGTTCGCACTTTACCCGCTAAGGTCACGGCTCGCGGGTTCGCGGGGTTGCCGTTGTCGGCGGTGAACCAGACTTCATCCCCGGCTGGCGACCAGACAATTCCCTGGAGCGTGGTCCATCCCGTTGAAAGTATCTTTTCCTTGTGAATGCCATCTGCGCCAATCACCGCCAGGGAACCTTCGTCGTCGCCGTTGGTGTTTTGATGATCGGCGAATGCGACCCATTTTCCATCCGGCGATATCTTCGGATGGCTAATCCACGAGGGTCCTTCCATGAGCACTTTGCCGATCGGATACTCCAATCGCCAATGGCTGTTCTCCGGCACAAAGCGGACGACGGCCATACTTTCACCGTCAGCCGCCCAATCCGCGTCCTGAACATTGTCGAGCACTTCGCGCGGAGCGCCTCCGCTCAAAGGAATCCGGGCCAAGGTTCCCATTCGCTCATAGCCGCCCAGGGATGTGTCGTTGAGCCGAACCGCCAGCTCTCCACTCTTCGAGACCGCCAACAGCTCGGCGTCCTTTACGCCGAGTTCGCGCACGCCCGGATCATCGGTGCGACCGATGTACAACTCTTTCTCGCCACCGTCCCACAATGCGCTGTAAACAATGCTGCCATCGGGAGTGAACCGCGCATTCCCGATCGAACCGTTTCGAAACGCAATGCGCTGATAGTGTGGCGACGGCTGGGGGCCTTTGCCACGTCCCCACCACCAGCCCAATCCAAGCATCAACGCCGAGAGGGCGAGGGCGCCTGCCAGTTTCCGCAGTGTGCTGCGCGGCGAAGACTCGTGCTGCTCGGCATGTCTTTGTGAGACCGCCGAATCGACAATGGCCGCGTCTGCGATTGCTGGCTGTGAGCTCGTCTTACCGGCAGAACTATCGGTCAGCGCTTCCAGATTGAAGGCCAGATCTCCCGTGGACTGGAAACGGTGTGCCGGATTTTTCTCCAGACAATGCCGGACCACGCGTTCCAGCGCCGGAGGCACATGGCGCGCGGTTTCTGAAAGCTCGGCCGGCTCTTCTTTCAAAATCGCGCTCATGGTATCGGCCGGGGTCTCTCCTCGAAACGCGCGCTGGCCCGAAAGCATTTCATACAGAATCGAGCCAAACGAAAAAATGTCGGAACGATAGTCGGCCGCTTTTCCACGCACTTGCTCGGGAGACATATAGCCGGCCGTTCCCATGATCTGGCCCGGTTCGGTATTTACTTGAACGGTGGGCGCATCCTCGCCGCCGCTGGTTTCAGGCCGCGTGAGTTTCGCCAGGCCAAAATCGAGGATCTTCACCCGCTCGTCGTTGGTGACAAACAAATTTTCCGGCTTCAGATCGCGATGGACGATACCCTTCTCGTGCGCGACGGCCAATCCCCGCGCCACTTGCAGCGCATAGTCGATCGCTTTGCGAATGGATAACGGGCCGCTTGTGATCCGCTCGCGCAGCGTCTGGCCTTCGAGCAATTCGGAGACGATATAAGGGGCACCGCGCTCTTCGCCAATATCGAAAATCGAAAGAATGTTGGGATGATTCAAAGCAGCCGCGGCGCGAGCTTCCTGCACGAAACGTTGCAAGCGTTCCGCATCCGCCGAATAAGATGTGGGCAGGACTTTGATGGCAACAATGCGATCCAGCCGCGAATCGCGCGCCCGATACACCTCTCCCATGCCTCCGCTGCCGAGTAGAGACTGGATGTCGTACGGGCCTAGCTTTGTGCCGGAAGTGAGTGCCATCTGCGGAGAGGATTATAGCGGACTTGGCGACCCCACAATCGTTTGACCCCCGGTTTTTCCGGAACGTCTTTATGAGGTTCGCAAGGCATTCATGGAAGAGGGAACCGCGCGCGCGTCAGCCTGTATAATCGGGAATTCCGATGAGCTACCAGGTACTGGCGCGTAAATATCGACCGCAGAAATTCTCGGAGGTCATCGGCCAGGAACACGTCACGCGCACTCTGCAAAATGCGATCGCGCAAGAGCGCATCGCGCACGGCTACATCTTCAGCGGCCACCGCGGAATCGGCAAAACCACCGTGGCCCGCATACTGGCCATGGCGCTGAATTGCCGATCGACGAACGACACTACGGGGAAGCCACCGATCGAGCCCTGTGGAATCTGTGAGTCCTGCACCGAGATTCGGGCCGGCAACTGCGTCGACGTAATCGAAATCGACGCCGCCACCAACCGTGGCATCGACGAAATCCGCGAATTGCGCGAGGCCGCGCGTTATCGTCCGGCGCGCGATCGTTTCAAGATCTACATTCTCGACGAAGCCCACCAGATCACCGACGCCGCCTTCAACGCTCTGTTGAAGACGCTTGAAGAGCCGCCCAGCCACGTCATCTTCATGATGGCCACGACGCAGCCTGAGGATATTCCGCAGACCATTCGGTCGCGTTGCCAGCATTTCAGTTATCGCGCCATGAAGTTTGACGCGATCATGGATCAGCTGCGCGACATCGTGGGCAAGGAAAATATCCCCGCCGACGACGACGCTCTCGCGCTGCTGGCCGAAGCGGGCGATGGATCGATGCGCGACGCGCTCTCCATCCTCGATCAGGCGATCGCTTCGACTTCGGACCATCTGACGCTCGACTCGGTTCGCAGCCTGATTGGTTCCGCGCCCGCGGGAGCGCTTGAAACCGTGATGCATGCGGTGTCCGAGAGTTCGAGCGACAAGATCCTTGTGCTGGTTGACGAGCTGATCGGCGAAGGCCACAGTCCCACCCATTTCGCGCGCCAGTTGGTGCGCTTTCTGCGCAACGTCACGGTAGCAAAGATCGCGGGCAAAGACTCGGCGCTGCTGCAAGTTTCGTTCGACGAGCGCGCTCGCGTAAACCGCATCGCTGAACTGTTCACCGAAGAAGAACTGACGCGGCACTTGCAGATCATGCTGCGCACTCATGGAGAACTTGGATACCGTCAGGAGCAGCGTTTTCATCTTGAATTAGGTCTGCTGAAGATGGCACACGCGCAACGCCTGTTGCCGATCGAACAGTTGCTGAGCGACGCCGCGGCGACGGCTTCGGCATCTTCTACATCTTCCGCATCGGGGCGGACCGCAGCGAGGCCTGTACTGACGCCGTCGGCGGAGCCGCGGCGCAACGAGATGCTGCCATCCGCGCGATCCAGTTCGGTGTCGCCCTTCGCCGCCGATTCGGCCCGTAAAGGCGCCCCCAAGGCTGGGACTGCGGGGGATCCCACGGCGTTCGCGGACAGGCTCGCGGACAAAATCACGGACAGGAGTGTCCGCGCCACACAAACTTCCGGTGGAACTTCGGGTGGAACGACGGCCAACGTCGTCATCATGGGATCGGCTGCGCCGGCGGTTGAAGAGCTGTCGCGCGCGCCGCAGCCAGGTGAGCGAGTTGAATTAATGGCCATCGTTAAGAACGACGAAAAGAACGACGAAAAGTCAGCAGAGAAAATCGAAGCCAATCGCGAAACAAAATTCGAGGCAAAGCCCGAGCCCAGAGCCAGGATCGAAGTGAGCGCCGGCTCTCTGCGCGATGCCGTCCTCAACGCGCTGGGCAGTCAACCCATGTTGATTTCGATGTTGGAAAGCGCCGAGTGGACGCTCGGGGGCAATGCGCTTACGGCCAAAGTAGTGGCATCGAGTGCGATGATCGAAATGTCATTCAGCAACGACGCACGCCGGATCGCCGGTGCCGCTGCCAGTGGTCTGGCTGGCAGGCCGATCAAGATGCTGGTCGAACCCGGTGGACTCGCGCAAACGCCGCCTGCCGCGCGGCGGCCGTCGTCCAACGGAAGCGCCCGCAGCCGAGCTGAACAAGATCCGATTGTGCAGCGCATGCAGGAAAAATTTGGAGCGGAAATCCGCACCGTGATCGACTATCGCGAGAAAGATAAGGCTTGAACGGCCGAGACGCGGAGTACGCCGAGAACAGCAAGAACTTTTCGTTTTTCTCGGCGTACTCGGCGTCTCGGCGGTAAATAAGGGCTGACTATGGCAGGATTCAATTTGCAGGAACTCATGTCGCAGGCCAAGCAGCAGTACGAAACGCTGCAGAAAAAGATGGAGCAGACCACGGTCGAAGCCGGGTCCGGCGGCGGAACGGTTACCGTCAAAATGGATGGCCGCAAGCAAGTTGTCGCCATCAAGATCGATCCCCAGGCGGTCAAGGACGGAGATATCGAAATGTTGCAGGATCTGGTGATGGCCGCCGTCAACGAGGCCGGCCGCAAGGTCGATCAGGCCATGCAGTCAAGCGTGGGAGGAATGCTCGGGGGACTCGGGGGGATTTTGTAATTTGGTAATTTAAAAGCCAGAGTGATCTGCAATCCGGTGAGAAGTTTCAAATTACCAAATTACCCGATTACCAAATTACAAAATGTCCAAATTTGCCGAACCGATGACCCGGCTCATCGACGAACTCAAGAAGCTGCCGGGAATCGGCAGCAAGAGCGCGCAGCGTCTGGCGTTTCATATTCTGCGTTCGAGCGCGGACGACGCCGAAGCCCTCGCCTCGGCGGTGCACGAGGTCAAGGCAAAACTGCATCTGTGCTCCATCTGCAACAACATCACGGATGTCGATCCCTGCGACTATTGCAGCAGTCCGACGCGCAATCAGAAGATCGTCTGCGTAGTCGAAGAGCCGACCAACATCGGCGCCGTGGAAAAGACGCGCCATTTTAACGGCGTCTACCACGTTCTCCACGGCTCGATTTCGCCGTTGCACGGCGTCGGCCCAGAGCAGCTCCGCATCGCCAACCTGATCAGCCGGGTCGGCGGCGGAGAAATCGAAGAAGTCATCCTCGCCACCAATCCCACCGTTGAAGGCGAAGCCACCGCCACCTATCTCGCCCAACAACTCCGCCGTCAGGGCCTGCGTGTCACCCGGATCGCAATCGGGATGGCCGTCGGCAGCGACATCGAATACACCGACGAAGTCACCATGCTCAAAGCCATGGAAGGCCGCCGCGAAATCTAAACGTAGAGACGCGGCTTGCCGCGTCTCTACCACGGGTCTCTGGCATCCCGCCCATGTCGTTACCACATACAAACCTGTGCAAAACTTTGAACACATTTCCCCTCGACCAAACCCTTCGGAGACAGAAGCTGCGCACGCAAGCGAAAAGTTATATCATTCTTTATCAACCACTTACACAAGATACGTTAATCCCCTAGTCCAATCGCCCTCCCTGGCCCGCCACCTGCACTTACCCAGTCGTCTGCATCCTCGCTCCTTCTGAACGATTTTGCTGGCGAGGAGAATGCCCGGCGCC